>CAMBHS010000014.1 GCA_945867235.1 Akkermansia muciniphila | reverse complement strand
TTCATGAGCGGGCCGAAGAAGGACGGCCAGCCATCGCCTTATTTCGGCGAGTATCCCCCGGACTTCTTCGATTTCATCGTCATTGATGAGTGCCATCGCGGCGGCGCGAACGACGAAAGCAACTGGCGCGATATCCTCGACTACTTCGCACCCGCCGTGCAACTCGGTCTCACCGCGACGCCCAAGCGCAAGGACAACGTGGACACCTACGCCTACTTCGGCGAGCCGGTCTATATCTACTCGCTCAAGGAAGGCATCAACGACGGTTTCCTCACGCCGTTCAAGGTGAAGCAAATTCAGACGACGATTGATTACTACGTTTACACCTCTGACGACGCGGTAGTGGAGGGCGAGATTGAGGCGGGCAAACTTTACGAGGAAGGGGACTTCAACCGCAGCATCGAAATCCGCGAACGCGAAAAGAAGCGCGTGGAAATCTTCCTGTCGCAGATCAACCAGAACGAAAAGACGCTGGTGTTCTGCGCGAACCAAGCTCACGCGCTGCTCGTGCGCGATCTGATCAACCAACTCAAGACAAGTAAGGATCCGAACTATTGCCAGCGAGTTACCGCAGACGACGGCGCGATCGGCGACCAACACTTGCGGGATTTTCAAGACAATGAGAAATCGATCCCCACGATTCTGACGACGTCGCAAAAACTTTCGACGGGCGTGGACGCGCGAAATATCCGCAATATTGTGCTGATGCGTCCGATCAGATCGATGATCGAATTTAAACAGATCATCGGGCGTGGCACGCGGCTTTTTGATGGAAAAGAATACTTCACGATTTACGATTTCGTGAAGGCGCATCTGAACTTTCAGGATCAGGAATGGGACGGCCCGCCACAGGAGGAGGAGGCTTGTCCACGGTGTGGATCACGGCCCTGTGCGTGCGTCGCGCCGCCACCGCAGCCGTGCAAGATTTGCGGGAAAAGCCCGTGCGAATGTCCGCAGGAACTCTGCGAAGTTTGCGGCAAAATTCAGTGCGTTTGTGGGCAGAAGAAAAAACTGAAGGTGAAGCTCGCCGATGGCAAGGAGCGCACGATCCAACACATGATGAAGACGACCTTCTGGCATCCCGACGGCACGCCGATGTCCGCGCAGCAGTTCATCGAATCGCTGTTCGGTACACTCCCAGATTTTTTCCAGAGCGAAGTTGAATTGCGCGCCCTCTGGAGCGTGCCTGATACTCGAGAAAAATTGTTAGATGGAATGGCATCCAAAGGCTTCGGGGCGGAGCAATTAGGGGCGATGCAGAAGCTCATCGAGGCGGAGCAGAGCGATATCTTTGATGTGCTTGCCTACGTTGCTTATGCGTTGCCGCCGCTCACTCGGGCCGCAAGAGCGGATCAGGCGCGGGTCTATATCAATTCGCACTTCGCGACGAAGCAACGAACTTTCCTTGAGTTTGTGCTGTCACAATACGTCAAGGTGGGTGTGGAAGAGTTGAATCGGGAAAAACTTACACCGTTGCTCCGGCTCAAATATCACGACTCTGTCGCTGATGCTGTGGAAGATCTGGGAAAGGCGACGGAAATTCGCGACGCGTTCGCGGGGTTTCAGAAGTCACTGTATCAGTGACCCACTATTGATCGGAGATTTTTTGCAGGTCTGCAGCGGTCCACGCTTCGGATTGATCCTTGGTGTCGCCACGAATCTGCTTGATGGAATCAGGGGAGACAGGGGCGGCTTTGTTCCCCCATTCGTTACGGATATAGGTGAGGACTGAAGCAATCTCGACGTCACTCAGCACGTCACGCCAAGGAAGCATGGCAT
This sequence comes from Akkermansia muciniphila, assembly GCA_945867235.1. Lineage (GTDB taxonomy): Bacteria > Verrucomicrobiota > Verrucomicrobiia > Limisphaerales > SXQI01 > SXQI01. The sequence continues at coordinate 29,609 of CAMBHS010000014.1, read as the reverse complement.
TATTCCACTCGATACCTTTGACAGTGACAGGCCCTTGCAATCCGTTCAACACGATGCGGGCGAGTCGATCTGATTTGGCAGCGAGAACCCATTCCGATTCGGCGAGAGGAGGAAATTGCCCAGCAACACCGGCTCCATTGGGCTGGTGGCACGGGACACAGGTGCGTCCATAAATTTCTTTACCAGCGAAGAAAACCTTATCGCTATCGCTTTTGGGTCGCAAGTCTTCCAACTGATTGACGGAATGATAGGCACCGTAAATTTTGGAGTTAAAACCACCCGCGTTTGAAGTCAGGAACAATGCGGCCCAGAACATGGCAAGAGTCAGTGCCACGAAGAAAACAACGGGCATCGATGATTTGCCCGGGGTGGGCTCAATATCGTCAGTGGATTTTTGATCCTGACGCGCTGGACTAGGGATTTTGTTGCGTGCAGGCTTCATTGGACAATAGGGGCGTTGGTTCCGACGACCGTGCCCACAGCATTGGTAGGCGGTTTAGGGATCGGGGCTTCGTAAAGCGAGACCTCGGAACGAAGGCTGGAGAGATATGCCAAGAGGGAGTAAGCCTCGGACTTGGGAACGACTTCGAAGCCAGCAGTTGGAGCATAAGCCCCAGTCAATGCAAGTGCGTCGGCGGATGGCGTGGGACCTATTTTACGAACCTCGAACAAAAACGGATAGGGAGGCATGGAGGAACCTTTGACCACTGCACGGGGGGCGTAGAGATGGATCAATTGGTTTTTGAGATCAAACAGACGCGTGCTGACATTGGCTAAATCTGGACCGATACGCACCTGTCCGAGTTGAGGGGGATGATCGAATAAATAATCCTGAGCAACAGTAAGCCGGGCTCCCCAACCGCGAGCTTTGTCGGAACCATCCTTGGCATCACGCACCTGTTGCGAATGACAGGTGACGCAACCGTTGGCTCGATAAATTTCTGCTCCTTGTTGGGCGAGACCTGGTCTTGCCGCAGGATATAACTGGCTTGTCTCTTCGAGTTTGACGGGAGCTTGCTGTCCCAAATCTAAAGTAGGTTTAAATACAAACCCATACCACGACAATGTCATGGTGAAAAAAATACCTACAAAAATTAATGGACCTTGATTCATCGTGCACCCCCTTTGTCACAACCCATCCAACTAGCGGGGTGACAACAGTTGATAAATGCCTTTCCCAACATTACGACCAAGTGAACGAAAAGCGCGATTTGAGCCAGCGTGAAAAGCAAGATGCCTACGGTGCTCATGGCAATCCATGGAAACGCTTTTTTTGACGCCACCATGAATGGAACGGAGGCGTCTGCTAATCCGGTTCCTTGAATCCATCCGCCCATGAGGACTGGCAAGGTCATGAGGAGAATCCCGATGACAGTAAGTAAATAATGCGGTTTCACCAAGCGATGGATCGGCCAGTCGAGCTGGGTCAATTTCGGCACCACGACCGTAAGGGCACCCAAGAGCACGAGTCCAATGAATCCGTATTCGAGAAGTTGTGTGAGACCCGTTTGGAACCAGGTAAATCCAACGATCAGATTATTTGTCGGTAACGCTGCCCATGCGGCAAGAATTCCGAAAAGGGCGAAACAAAATCCTGCCCAGAGAAAATATCCGATGCCCTGGTCGGGTTTAGGAGATTTTCCGGCTTGTCGCACGGTTTGATACCAATTCAAAGAATGTGCCAGAATGGGAAGAAGGCAGAGAACACTGGAAACAACGCTCATTCCGATTACCCAGCGAGGAACGGCGTAGGTTGCTGCGAATCCACCAAAGGGAGCGACCACCAAAAGGCTCCAGAATCCAAAAATTGCCAAGCCTTCGCTGGCGAGGGGACGATGTGAAAGTTTGGGAATGAAGTAGTAGCTCGCGCCGAGTGCCAAGTTGAGCAGAACTACACTGACAAAGTTATGACCATACCAACCCGAAATCACAGGGATAGCGGAGCTCCTCAAAAACCCTGAATGCAATAAGTAGGATGCGGTCGCATAAATCCATGGAAACCAAAAAATCGAGGCGAGTATAAACCACATGGAAGGGTAAAGATCGCGAACCGTGCGAGCCTTGAAGGTCAGCAACGCGACGATGCCAAATAGCAGATATCCCACAAAAAGAGGAGTGGCTGTGGCAGCGGGCATTTCAAAACGATTTAACCCTGTCCAATCGCCGGAGAGAATACTGATGAAACCGATGAACACCCCGACATTCCACAACAAGGCACCGATCCCCCAAGCAAAGGAGCCAACAATTTTCGTTCGACCAAGTCGGCTAATAATCCAAATAGCAATACCGAGTCCGATCTGCATTGCAAAACCATAGAGGAAAATCGTGTTCTGCGCTGGAATCAGGCGACCGTAAGTCAGGGCTGGAAATTGCGATAGCAAGGCCGGAGCATGAAGTTTAACAGAAGCAATAAGACCGAGGATGCTTCCTAAAACCAGCCAGCCAATACCCGCCATGAAAATTCCGTATAGGGGAATCGCATTGGAAGCATCCACCTCCGACGCCGACGTGGCGGGGCTAGGTGCGGCGGCGCATGTGTCAAGGGATGGGGTAGGAACAGAAACACTCATGGTTGAAACCAGCGAAGTTTATTCAAACTGGCTCGGCTTTTCCGGAGCCTTGGGTATAGGAACGGTTGCTTTTTCCACGCGGAAAAGAAGGTTCGAGCGAATGGCAGCCGGATTTCCCAATTGCAATTGCATTTCGGTGGCGCGAGCGATCGGGAGCCGTGTAATGCCTCTGACTTGGTCAACCCATCCGTAGTTTTCCATTTGGTCTGTGGCTTGGGCTCGGAGCTCGAGAAGATTTTTTTGGCGTTCGATCGTGCGGTCGGCAGAGACCACAGGGGGGCGCAGATCCGAATCCATTTTGCGGACCAATCCATAGCCGATCAGAAACGTGGCGATAATAGACACGCTGTAGATAGCAATTTTAGCACAGTTGCAACATTGAGATTGCGACATATTAGTGAGCTCCTCCCTCGTTGCTGACATTTGTGGAATCCGGCTCTTCATGCCATGTGATAGCCTCCTTCAATCGCGGATCGCGAATTGGATACGGAGCATGGGCGGCGAAGGATTTTTTGAACACGCGATAGAGCACATATCCAATTACTGCCAAGCAAATGGGATCCCAAATCGTCACATGCAGACCGTCTGGATAAAGGACAGGCATGATGTTGAATGTCATGTCGAGGTAATGCATGCACCAAACCCAAACGCAAACCGGGAACATGATGCTGAGTTTTAATTTCACATCAATCCGCAGCAGCGTCACAAAGGGAACCACGAAGTGACCGAAGAGAATGATCATACCGACATCCCACCATGATCCTTTTTCGCGGAGAACATACCAAAAAGTTTCTTCTGGAATCGCGGCGTTCCAAATCAGGAAATACTGCGAAAAATGGATGTAGGCGTAGAATACGGTAAATGCAAAGAGGAGCACTCCGATGTCGTAGATTTGTCGCTTGAATATAACACCTTTGAGCGGTCCTTTGGATAACGCAATCGTAATCAGGTAGCAGGTTGCCAAGGTCGTCCATGTGCTTCCTGCAAAATAATAAACGCCATACATGGTTGAAAAGAACTGGTGCTGCAACGATTTCATCCAGTAGATGGCAGCGAAGGTCAGGGTGAGCGCGAAAATCCACACGCCACCTGCCGCATAACGTCGCAGCATGATGGTGCATTTGGGATCGCCTGTTTCATCCTGCTTGATGGACCAGCGACGCAAATTCCATGTCAACCAAGTCCATAGTGCAAAAATAACAAAAGCCACAACGTAAAATGTCGGCTGATTGAAGAGCACGCTCTTGGCTGCCAAGGAGTGATCCGGAGGATTCATGGTCATCCACGGATAAATCTGGGTGGCGAGCAAGGCGATGGGCAAAAATAAGAGACCCATTACCGGGAGCAGAAATGCGATATGTTCTAGAAATCGGCGGATCGGAACGGACCAGCCTGCATCAAACAAATGGTGGAGGATGACAAGGATCAGGGCACCGAGACAAATGCTCAGATAAAACATGAACGCCGTTAAATAGGAGTAGGCGAACTGTTTGATCACCGGTATGGAAGCCTTCGTCGCTTCAGGATGGTCAGTTGCACCGGCGTGAGCAGCAGCGTTGACGGCAGGTTGAGCGGCCGGATCAGCAGCATTTACTGAAACGGTGCCGTGAATAAACCAAACCATGACTGCAGCGAGCAGCCATGTTTTGATGGGATTAAAATTTGAATGCATGGCGTGAGAAATTTAAGTTATTTCAGACCGGCACGACGATCTAGAGGGACATCTGCCAGGATTCCCAGCCGAGCCAGTTGCAAGGTGCGCAAATGAGCTATGATCGCCCAACGATCCTCGATCGCGATATTGGCTCCATATCCGCCCATGAGGTTTTTCCCATGGGTGATTGTTTTGAATAATTCACCATCGGTCTGGGTCACGATGCGTTTGTCGTGAAGGTTGGCCACCACAGCCATCCCGTATTTTTTGGTGATTCCATTACCGTCTGCAAGGGCTCCATGGCAAGGCAGGCAACTGATTTGATACCGCTCCCTGCCCCGAGCCAATAATTTAGCTGTGATCGCTAATGGCATAACATCCACGAAATTAGTGGAGCCAGTCAGTTGACCGGTAACAAGAGGCGTATCCAAATAATGGGAACCGCGAGCAATCGTTCCTAGGAGTGCGACGCGTGAAGCTTTGCCGTCGCTAAAAAACGAACTGCCAGTCTGTGGGCGGATCTTGGGCTGCCGATCCATATCTGGAAAGATTTCGATTGGCGGTTTGCGGGATTTGCCACCCTGAAAACCGGCGATACCGATCACGGCGATGGCACCAACAATAATGACGAGGAAAAAGGATAACCAGTAACGCATATCAATCCTCCACCATTTCTATGCCTGAACTGCCGAGACTCTCCAACAGTTTGCGGGTTTCAGTAGCGGAAAACTTGGGATCGGAGGCTTCGATCACGATAAAAAAACGATCATCCGAAGCGCGGGCGAACCGTTGGTTTTTCAAAATGGGATTGTAAAGTTTGGGAAGGCGGTTGAGATAACACATTCCGAGCAGGGTTCCAAATGAGGCTAACAAAATGGTCAACTCATAGGAAACAGGGAATGCGAAGAGCGGACTGAAGAGCGGCTTTCCCCCCACGACCAAGGGGTAATCATACTCATTCATAAACCAGATCATTGACATACCAATGGTCAATCCGGTGACTCCACCGATGAAGGAGAAATACCCAACTTTGGAATTTTTGATTCCCATCGCTCCGTCCATACCATGAATCGGAAAAGGAGAATGCACATCCCAACGGCGAAAGCCGGCGAGGCGCACAGAGCGGGCGGCGTTCATCACAGCCGCCGGAGTATCAAACTCGGCGAGCAATGCATAGGGTTTTGGGGTTTCGGCCATGGTTGCTAAAGAGTGAGTGATTTCAGCCACAGGTTAATGATGTCCCTTCTTGGCTCCACCTAACGGATGGTGTGGGTCGGCTTGCGGGGTGACGCCCTTAACTTCTGATATGGCGATCATCGGCAAGAAACGCATGAATAATAGGAATAGAGTCAGGAACAACCCGAAACTTCCTACGAACGTCAAAATGTCCACCGGTGTCGGCGAGAAATACCCCCATGAGGAGGGAAGATAATCGCGGTGGAGTGATGTTACGATAATCACGAAACGTTCAAACCACATGCCGATGTTGACGAAGATTGAAATGATGAAAACGATCACGACGTTTTGCCGGATAGCTTTGAACCAGAATAGTTGCGGGCAGATCACGTTGCAACTGACCATCGACCAGTAAGCCCACCAATAGGGACCAAATGCACGGTTCTTGAAGGCGTAAAGCTCATAAGGGTTTCCGCCATACCATGCGATGAAGAACTCCATCGCGTAGGCGTACCCCACGATAGAACCTGTCGCCATGGTGACTTTGCACATAAGGTCCACGTGGCGAATCGTCACGAGATCATGAAGTTTGCACACCGTGCGCAATGGAATCATCAAAGTCAGCACCATGCCGAAACCTGAGAAAATTGCGCCCGCAACGAAGTAGGGGGGAAATATCGTCGTATGCCAACCCGGAACCACCGACACGGCGAAATCGAAAGAAACGATCGAATGGACGGACAAGACCAAAGGCGTCGAGATTCCTGCGAGTAGCAGATAGGCTTTTTCGTAATTGCTCCAATGACGATTGGAACCTGTCCAACCCAACGCGAATAAACCGTAAGCGAATTTACGAATTTTTGTCTTTGCTCGATCGCGCATCGTGGCCAGATCGGGAACGAGACCTGTGTACCAGAACAGCAGAGAAACCGTGCCGTAAGTGGACACCGCAAATACATCCCAGAGTAGCGGCGAACGGAACTGAGGCCAAATAGAGTTCGCATTTGGCAGCGGGAAGAGCCACCAAGCAAACCAGATCCGCCCCACATGGATCATGGGGAAAATTCCAGCGCATGCGACTGCGAAGAGGGTCATCGCCTCTGCAGCACGGTTGATGGATGTGCGCCATTTTTGACGAAGCAAAAAGAGAACGGCAGAAATAAGAGTTCCGGCATGACCGATACCAATCCAAAAAACGAAGTTGGTAATATCCCATGCCCAACCCACGGGTTGGTTCAGACCCCAAACACCGACACCGGCAGAAACTAGGTAAGCGATCATGCCGAAACACATCGACATGACCAACGCACTGGGAATAAAAAACGCCCACCACCACTTCGGAGTTTTTCCTTCTACAATTCCAGCGATCGTATTCGTAATCCAACTGAAGGATCGGTTATTTAAAACCAACGGTTCGCGTTCCAATGATTTGGGAGCGTCTGCCACCTGCAGTGGCGAGACGTCGCGATGAGATACGGTCGAGGCAGCCATTAGTGGGCTCCTTTCTGCGCGGGTTTAGAGGAGGGATGATTCGTATCAGCCCCGGCTTTAGGGGCATGTCCCCCGTGCGACTCCATGGGGCTTCCGTGTTGCTCTGAGTATTCCTCCAAGCTGAGCGGTTCTTTGTGATAATCAGGCATGGCCGGATTGGGATTGCGAATCCTAGCGAGGTAAGTGGTGCGCGGTTTGGTATCAAGGAAACCGAGAACGGAGTAATTACGATCTTGTTCCTTGAGTTGCGCCACCCGACTTTTCGTGTCTAGTAGATTTCCAAAAGCGATTGCATCCGCCGGACAGGCCTGGGCGCAAGCGGTGGTGAATGTTCCTTCAGGAACCTGCACATCACCGGAAGCTCCCGCCTTCACTTTTTGCGTGATTTTGGCGTTCTCGATCCGCTGCACGCAGAACGTGCACTTCTCCATGACGCCACGCATGCGGACGGAAACATCGGGGTTCTTGACCAACTTGGTCAGTTCCCATTCGTCCTCTGGTTTGTATCCGCGATCGGGGTTGTTCCACCAACGTTTGAGCCCATACTCGCCATCCATCTGGCTGAGCATTGGAGTGGGATACCAAGGTCCTTTGAGTTGATCGATCGTGCGACGATTGAAATCGAAGAAATTAAAGCGACGCACTTTATACGGACAATTGTTCGAGCAATACCGAGTGCCTACGCAACGGTTGTAGGCCATGACATTGAGACCTTCCTCATCATGCACGGTCGCATTGACGGGGCAAACACTCTCGCACGGTGCCGATTCGCAATGTTGGCAGAGCATGGGCTGCACGACCATCTGGGGTTCATCGGCGAATTGATCCCGATGACCGACAGCACTTGAAAAATAGCGGTCAATCCGCAACCATTGCATTTCGCGTCCGCGCCGAACCTGCTCCTTGCCAACAATTGGAATGTTGTTTTCACTCTGACATGCCACGACACAGGCGTTGCAGCCTACGCATGAATTCAGATCGATGGCCATTCCCCATTGGTGGATATCGCTTTTTAACGTGGGATTGGAATTGTAAGGATGCTTGTAAATGCCGCCGGCGTTCGGAGCATGAGCCTCCAAATCCATGTTTTTGGCAAAATCTGGCTTGGCTTTGAATTGTTCCCAATTCCCTTCACGGATGATCGGGCGTCCATCCATTAGCCCGTGTTCCTGTGTGGTGGCTAATTCATAAGTTTGACCTGTTTTGGTCAACTTTGCCCCGGTGGCGGCATGAATGGTGGATGAAGTGCGAACAGAGTAAGCGTTATAACCTGTGCCGGTCCCGATACGTCCCGTGCGTTCACGGCCGTAACCGAGTGCCAGTCCGACGGTATTATCAGCGAGCCCTGGTTGGATCCAAACTGATCCACGCACCTTGCGTCCACCCAATTCGATCTCGACCAAATCATTGATGTAGCGTCCTTCTTTCGCATTGGAATTGCGGCTCAATCCCAAATCTGACGCCGTTTTCGGGCTGAGCAATATGGCGTTGTCCCACGTAATCTTTGTGATGGGATCGGGCAACTCTTGGAGCCATCCGTTGTTATTGTAACGTCCGTCATCCACCGATGCGTCCTTGTAAAACACGGCCTCCAGATTGGAGGATGTAGGCGCAGAGACGTTGGCGATTGAAGGCAAGGCAGCGAGAGCAAATTTCGCGGCGACAGGAGCTGCGGCACTATTGGCAAGAAAGCCATCATGCAAAAATTTACGCCAGCTATTTTCAACGTCTGTCCCAGAGGAAAGTCCCTTGAATGTTGCTTGAACGATATCGTAACCCGAAGGTTGGAGAATGCCTGACAGACGAGCCAGAAACTCTAAATCGCTCATCCCGCCAAACAACGGTTCGATCAGCGGCTGGATCGGAACGTAGGTGCCATCCGCACTGCGTCCATCACCCCACGATTCCAAATAGTGCGCTGCTGGATAATGCCACGTGCTGATCGGAAAGGTTTCGTCCTCGTAATAACCTAATCGAATGACTTCCTTAGCTTTCTTGGATAAAGCGGCAAAATTGTAGTCAGCTGGGGCATTGTAAGCTGGGTTTCCACCTACGATCGCCAAGGTTTGAACTGTGCCGGCGTTCAGATCGGTAACAAGGTCTGCAATCGAAAACTCCTTGGAGTCCACTGTCGGCAATAAGGTCAAGGTGGTTCCCAAAGCCCCAAGTGCGTTGTTGATTGCGTGCGCCAGCAGGTGTACTTCGAGCGGTTGTCGATGACCCGCCACAACCAAAGCCTTGCCCTTGCTCGCGATCAAATCTTTCGCGCATTCCGCGATCCATTTATCAGCGACTGCGGTTCCTTTGACAATCGCCTCGGCGAACTGGGCTGCGACGGCAGCGATTGCGGACTGGGATTTGCGAAGTCTGTGATCTGCACTCGCTCCCGCTAGGGTCAACAAGCTTTCGACGACATACAATCGGCTCATCACATCCGTTGGTTTGGCCACCTTGCGGTTCTGCGCAAACCCTCGAATATACCGAGCGGAATCGTCCTCACCCCCCACAAAATCAAAATCAAGAGAGAGAATGCAGGACGCTTTATCGAAATTGAACGACGGCCTGAGATTTGGACCAAAAGCCTTGGACACAGCCACGCGGTGGATATCCGTGTCAACAGGTTCAAAGGTGACCCACTTGGACTGGGGAAATTTGGATGCGATCAATCCCTGCAATCGTTGTCGGGAGGGGGATGAACTTTGTTCCGCCAAAATAACTAATCCGGCACCTTGATTGGCGGTATGCTGCGTTGCCAACTCTGTCAGGCGATCTGTGGCGACATTGCGATCAACCGTGTTGCCTTGACGAGCATAACGCATGGCTCGATCCGCATCATACAGGTTGAGAATCGACGCCTGTGCGAAGTGATCTGTTCCAATGTTACCCAAGGGGTGCTGTGTATTGGCCTCAATTTTAACCGGTCGTCCTTCGTGGGATCGGACAATCACGGGTAAGGAACTGCCACGGGTCGGCACCGATGTGGCGTAAAACTGGGAAACTCCGTGGATATATCCCGCCGGCATTTTTGAAAAAGGCAGGATCGTCTCAACGGGTCGTCGGCAACCGCTCAGTCCGATGCCAGCAAACAACATCGACGCTGACATCAATTTCAAAAAGGAGCGGCGTCCCGTTTCATCGGTAAATTCGCTGGCACCCGCTGGGAACTCTCGCTCAATCCATGGACGCACCTCGGGGGACTCGGCCAATTGGTCAAGACTGCGCCAGTATTGAGAACCTTGAATGGGCTCGGGACAGGGGGGGGGAATCGTTTTCATCGGTGGCAGGCGGAGCAATTCTGGGAGGCATTGACCTTCCAATCATGAACAAATTTAGCTCCTTTATCCTTGGCAAAATTCTCGGGGGGAACCCAGTTTAAATTGTAAACTTCTTCTGGAGGGCGAATCTTTGACGCCGGATCACGATGGCAATCGAGACAGAAACTCATGCTCAACGACTTGGCATGATAGACCTCGTCCATCTTGTCGACAGGTCCGTGGCAGTGCACGCAACTGACACCGCGGTTGACGTGAACCGAATGGTTAAAATAAACGTAATCGGGTGTTTTGTGGATTTGCACCCATGAAATTGGCTGACCGGTTTGGAAGCTGTCTCGCACAAGAGCCAACCTTGGGTCAGCCGACAATACCTGATTATGGCAGTTCATACAGGTATTCGCCGAGGGAAGATTGGAATACCAAGACTGCTCAACGCCATTGTGACAATAGCGACAGTCCAACCCCAGTTGATCAGCATGCACCGAATGGGGAAACGGAACCGGCTGGATCGGCTGATAACCAACGCGTGTGTATTTTGGGGTGAAATAATAAGTGACCCCTGCCGTGGCGACGGAGCCTACAATCAGTACGCCGAGTAATAAGCGTAGCGGCAGTTTATTGGTCCACCTTGGAAAAATATCTGACATTTTAGTGAGAGGAGTTCAGTGCAACTCCTAGAATTTCATGAGTACAAGACACCCCAAAGCCCGAAGGAAAAAATCCATCGCGTAATTCAGAATGGCTAATGGTGATCAACAAATGCTGTACTAGCATAAGAAATACTATTCAACCGACACAAAAGGTTTATCCCATCTTCCCCGCAACGGCAAGTCTTCAATCACATAAACACGGTGTTTTCCGAATGACTAATCCTCACAATTAGAAAAATGCGTTTAACTGACCCCGATTCATACAGTGCCACACGCCATGCAGCCGTGCTTGGATTGCCTATCGGGTTGTGCCAGATGCCGGCTCGGAATGTGAGTTGGGATAAGCGATGGCAGCCATTTCAAATTCTGGGTTTAACAAAAGTGCCACGAATCGGATGAATCGATAACTTTTCTCGCCTAATTTTAGTTTATCAGCCATCACCGCTGCAGCGCGATCGTATCTAAACCGCTGGATTTTAAGAGTTTTAACCTCGAAATCGCATTCACCCAACAAATTACCCAATGTTTGCAAGGTCCAAGCATACAAATGATGATTGGGTTCATTGGCGATAAACTGCGTGCGGATCCACGAATGTTCGCAGGGCACGTGGAGGATCAGTTTTCCTTGTGGTTTGAGTAATCGTCGCATTTCTAATAAAACTTCAGCCGGAGCCAACGCATGCTCCAGCATGTGATGACAGATCACGACATCGGCTATCCCAGAAGGCAGTGCGGCGGAGGAGAAATGAAACTCGATCCCAAGCCCACGCGCTTGCGACTCGACCGCTTCCGAAACATCAATTCCAATTTTTCGCGCGCAATTGAGGTGAGCGAGATTCCAACCGGCACCCACTCCATATTCGAGCACCGTATCTGTGGGACGGATGTGTGAACTGAATTTCTCCGCCCTAAGACGCATCACCCAAGGTAAGGCACGGGAGGGCAAACCACGTTTCACCTGGTGATAACGAAGTCCGGCTTCTCCATGGTAATGGGGCAGGCTCATAGTTGTTGAAGCACGATATAGGGAGGCCAGCCATGATGCATCTCATTTCCTAGTGGGAGACCGATGGAATAAAACCGACTGGAGATCATTCGACTTGACGCCTGTTTTACTTAACAAACACTTAACCCTATGTCATCGGAATCCGATCTGCTCTGGCGCATCGTTACCTTGGCGGAAACTGAAAAAGAGTATCTGCCGGGCAAAACCCATTTCTGGCATTGCAAGCCGGGGATGGTCAAGGACACCAACCTCATGTTCGTGCGTGCACAATTGCCTCCCGGTGAATCCCACCCATTCCACCACCATCCGCACATGGAGGAAATCCTCTATATTTTGTCGGGTGAAGCGGAGCAATGGATCGAAAGTGAGAAACGATGCATGAAGCCAGGGGACTCGATTTATCTTCCCAAAGGATTGGTTCACGCCACTTACAATACAAGCGATCAGGTTCTTGAATTTCTTGCAGTGCTTTCTCCGGCAAATAATGCCGGCCCGATAACCGTGGAAGTTTCCCATGAGGAACCCTGGTGTTCGCTGCGCTCCACGAGTTGATTGATAATTCCCTCGCGTCGTGCGAACTCTCCACCTATATTTATTAAGGCAGGTAATCGTGACCTTGGTCATGACCGTCTTCGTTTTCACGTTGGTTCTCCTGCTGGGGAATGTCATCAAGGAAATTGCCGCATTGCTCGTTTCTGGGAAAATTGGGCCCGACATGATCCTGCGTGCCTTGGGCTTACTGATCCCCTACGTCATGGCTTATGTGTTACCGTTTGCGATGCTCACGGCGACCCTCCTCACGTTCGGAAGGTTCAGCGCGGACAACGAACTCACAGCCGTGCGTGCCAGCGGCATCAGCCTGATATCGCTCAGCCTGCCAGTGATTATTCTCAGCGTGCTATTGGCCGGGTTATGCGCCTGGTTCAACATGAAAATCGCACCTGAATGCAGGGTGGCCTATAAGCAACTTATTTTCAAAATCGGCATACAAAACACGACCGCCTTTATTACCGAGGATCGGTTTATCGATCAAATCCCAGGAATTGTCCTTTACGTTCGTAAATGCGACGGAGACCACTTGAAGGACATCCGCCTTTACACCATCAAAAACAACGAAATCGAGCAACGAATCAGCGCGTCCGAAGGCAACATCATCTGGGCAAGCGATAAAAAATCAGTCCGGTTTGAACTCATTGATGCGGTGACTGAGACGCGTAATCCAGCGAATTCTCCTGTCACAAACTCAATTCCCATTGAGGAACTCGACTCTACCAATCCTCCGCTCGTCACGGTTGTCCAAGAACAATTGGCGGATGATTCCATCGAATGGGTTCAAATTCCGAGCCGAGTCGTTTCCTTTGGCCCTATCGATCTGGAAACTCTGGGTAATTCGGAGCGTAGTTTACGGATTGGCACCGAGATGAATTATCATCAATTGCGAGCAGAAATAGCCAAACGCCGAGCCCAAGGGATTTCTCCAACTCCCGCCATTTTTCATTTGTATCGTCAGGTGGCTTTTTCGTTTGCCACGGTGGGGTTCACGCTGATTGGGATTCCGCTTGGGATTCGAGCGCACCGACGAGAAACCAGCATCGGCATGGCAATCGCCCTGATATTAGTGACGATTTACTACGGTTTTTTTATATTCGCTCAAACCATGGAAACCAATACCGCATGGCGACCTTGGTTGTTGGTTTGGATTCCCAACTTTCTTTTCCAAGGGATCGGAGCCGTTCTTCTTTGGCGAGCGAATCGTCGAGGTTAGTGCAACGGCTTCGATTCGTTTAGAAATGGATCATTGCCCCGCAACCATTGGACCAATCCTTGGGTCAGTGCCGCTAAATCGGGCCAACGGGTCACCTGCCCTTCTTTTTCACACAAGGCAAATCCGGGACCATAGGCCGCGCCGTTCAATACGCAGGCGTCGGTCTGGCAATCCTTCAATTGCTGGTGAGCCATAGCCAAGGCGTCCTGAACGGTTCCTGAAAGCTCATACTTCCATCCGACAAGTTTGGCTTGAGGAAACCAATTGCGAAGGAGAGGAAGCACCTTGACCGTTGGTTGCAGCACGAGACTTAGCTCCCCGTTCCGAGTGGAATATTTGGGGGAAGAAACGGGCTTTCCGTTAGAATCCACAACCCGACTCACGCGAAAATCACACAGAGCGGCCGCATGAAAAACGGCGTGAATCGATGAACCCTGTGACAAACCCAAGAGTTGATCCACTAGGTTTTGATTCGTGGAAAAAGTTCTGAATTGCGATCCATAAAGTGGATCAGCACAGGTCGCCTGATCCCCTTTCAAACAGAGAACCTCCCACCCGTTTTGAACCAAGGCATTCGCCAAGGCGATGCCGAGCCGGCCTGTCGAAAAATTCGTTAATCGCCGAACCTCGTCAATGGGTTCGTAACTGGGACCACAGGTGACAATGACCTTCATAGTTCCCAATCCATGGGGTCATGCGGTAGATTCTTCGTCCTCAACCGCCTCGCGCATCATTTGCTTAAACTTAGGCAACCCCAAATCAAACGCGGCGGCGATGGATATAACCGGAGTTTTTGTAATGCGACGTTTGAATTTCTTAAGATTCGACTCCGACACGGCTTCATCCATTTTATTTGCAACCACCAAGCGCGGCCTGTTTAACAACTCTGGATCATACAACTCCAACTCGTTAAGAAGGTTTTTGTAATCATCCCAAGGCTCCCTATTATCCGTTCCTGCCATGTCCAGCAGGATGACCAAAATTTTACACCGCCGGATATGGCGCAGAAATTTGTGCCCTAACCCCACGTTCATGTGGGCTCCTTCGATCAACCCCGGAACATCGCAAATAGTTAATCGCCGATGATCCTCATATTCCAAAATCCCAATTTGCGGGTGCAATGTGGTAAATGGATAGGGAGCCACCTTGGGTCTCGCACGAGACAAAGCCGCGAGCAAGGTTGATTTTCCAGCGTTCGGATAGCCTACCAAGCCGATCTCGGCAATGATCCGTAGTTCGAAACGAAAGTCACCCTCATCCCCAGGTTCCCCCGGTTGGGCAAAGCGTGGTGTTTGCCGACGGGAAGTTGCAAAATTCCGATTACCCAACCCGCCTCGTCCACCTTCGCAAAGGACAAATCGTTGTCCATTTGTTGTCAGATCCGCCACCAGCTCTTCGCCGGGTCGAACATCCTTGTCAACCGTTGAGCTCTCCTCGATTTCATCCGTCCAATCGATTTCCAAGGCTCTTTCCCCACCCACAGATCGGAGAGTCGCACGCTCCCCTGCGGCTAATATCATGGGTGGAGGCTTGGAGGGACCCTCAGTCTCCTCATCGGGCAAGGGCTCGATCGTTTCTTTTCGAGGCAACCGCCAAACCATCGTTCCACAAGGAACCTTGATGATCAAATCACGTCCGGCATGACCATCCATCCCTTTGCCCATTCCAGGTTCCCCTTCCTGGGCGATCAGCCGAGGTTTGAAAAACTGGTTGATCAAGTTATTTAAATCGTGGTCCGCCTCCAAAATGACGCTGCCACCACCGCCGCCGTTCCCGCCGCTGGGCCCCCCCTTCGCCACGTAGGCTTCGCGATGCAAAGCGACACATCCTTTGCCCCCGTGACCGGCTTGAGCAAATATTTTTATTTCGTCAACAAACATGATTCAAAATCTGACCAAGCATCAATATAACGCAAAAAGGCGAGGTGCCAAGACCTCGCCTCGTGGTCGAAAAAATTTAGGCCGCCACTGTCGCTACAGGCAGGATATTGACGCGGGAGCTGTTCTTATCGAACTTAACCGCCCCATCCTTCAAAGCGAACAAGGTCCAATCGCGACCCGTGCCGACGTTCAAACCCGCAACGAACTTGGAGCCGCGTTGGCGGACAATGATGCTGCCGGCAGTCACCACTTCGCCGCCGTAGCTCTTGACTCCTAAGCGTTTGCTTCGGCTATCACGCCCGTTTCTTACACTTCCTTGACCCTTCTTATGTGCCATATAACCTTAAATATTCGTCTTAAAGTTTGATTTCTTTGATCTTCACCACCGTCAATTCCTGACGATGACCCACGGTGCGGTGGTAGCCTTTTCGGCGGCGCATCTTAAACGCGATGGTTTTCACACCTCGTTTGTGCTCGACCACATCAGCCACCACCGAAGCGTTGGCTACTGTCGGCACGCCGACTGAATGTTTACCGTCGTTGCTGATAAGCAACACACGATCAAAAGTGAAGGCTGTGCCGGCTTCAACCTCAAGACGTTCGATCTCTAAGGTGTCACCTGCGGCCACGCGATACTGTTTACCGCCTGTTTCTAATACTGCGTACATAAAATCCCCAAAATGGGTGAGCATTCAACCACTCGCACATGAATGTGTCAACCTCTCATTCGTAAAAAATCGGATCTTGTGGGCGTTTCGCTTGGATGGCGGCAAACATTTCCACGAGGACACGCAAATTTTCAAGGCGAGTTTCGGCCGCATCGGAAGCTGATCCCATGTTAACAACACCACAACCGGCGACGAGACGTTTCATCGCTTCGAGGCAGCAGACACTAATTCGACCAAGCCCCGCAGTGTGTTGACACCGAATCGTTGTGTTCGGCGGAGCTTCTCAGCCCGCAACTGCTCCCAAGTTTTTCCTGCGTAAAAGTCAATCGCATCGCCCCGCCGCGTTCGTATCCACACCTTGCCAGTGACAACCTCCAGTTCGCCGATGGTCCGTGAATCACACACGAATTCGTGACGCACCCGCTCCCACTCTGCCGACAAAACTTCTTCTTGGGTATTTGCATCGATGAAGGCCTTCTCGGAAAGTTCATCGCGCCATTCCTTTGGCTCTGACAGCCTCCCTCCCCGAAAATCATCCCAGCACGATTCGTGCTTCGATGCCTCGCCCGGATTTCCGTCCTGCGACGTGATATGCTTGTGCGAGGCGCAAGTTTTTGTTCGAGCACCCTCGGTTTCCGCCTTTGCCTCCGCTGGTTCCGCATGTTATGCTTTCAACCATGAAACAAATCGCCTACTGCATTTATCGCGAGGACGAGTTTCACGTCGCACAATGCCTCAACGTGGACGTGTCCAGCTTCGGCTCCACCCGCGAAGAAGCGGTCGTCAATCTCAGGGAGGCCGTCGAACTTTATTTCGAGGGCGAAGCATCTCCGCTGTTCTCCGAAATCTCGGATATCAGCATCGGCCAGGAGATGGTGAATGCCTAAACGGCTCAGTTCCTCCGAGGTTATCCGTGTGCTCCAAGAGCATGGTTTCTTTTTTGCCTCGCAGAAGGGTAGCCACGCCAAATACAAGAACCCCACCGGACGCATCGCCATTGTGCCGCATCCGAAGAAGGAACTCCCCATCGGCACCACCCGCTCCATCATCCGCCAATCAGGACTAACCACACACGACTTCGGATTTTGACCTCACTCGCCTCGGGGGAGAGAGCCGGGATGAGGGAGAGCGACATTCTAATTCACAATCGCCTCCCCATTTTCTTTCCGCGTTCACTATCCTGAACCCCGAAGCAGCAAAAGGTTCGCAAGCCGCCAAGCTCACCGCACACCGGTATCGTCGAGTTTGCCGCTCACTGGTGGTACAAACGCTCTGGTGTTGTTTTGCGACTTTCGTCTTCACTTCCACCGGCAACCGGACGAAGCACACCACATTATCCTTCACACCCCCTCTGTTCGAAGACCCATCGCACCAATTGGCCTTGGTACCCGCCGGTAAGGTGGGTTATTTGGTTTGCTTGGCGGCTTCTAGAATTCGGGTTCGCGCTTCTTGTTCTTTCTGGACCATTTCTTCCAATTCTTTGCGGCGAGACGTTTCATCCAGTGAATTGTCTTTCTTGATTCGTTCCCTTTCCTCTTGAATGAGCTGACCGATGGCGTAGAAAGCGGGTATCAAATCTAGGGATACCCCGGCTTGTTCGACTGTTTTTTGCGCTTCCCTGAATAGGGGGTCTTTCGTCCTTTGATAGAGTAAATAGCGCTCCGGACCTAGTGTTTTTTGCAGGTCCGATTCGCGGGTTTCCTCTATTTCTGCGATGGGAATGGTTTCTAAATCGAGTGTGTCGCGAGTGCGAAAAATCGCACGAAATTCTTCGGAGGTTGCGCCGAAGCCGCGCAATTGGTCCCGCATTTCATCGGCGGTGCTGGAGTGACGGAGTAAATACTCCTCCAATTGATTTGGGGTTAATAATCGGGCCAACTCTTTGCGGGTGATAATCCTCTGTTGCATCTCTTCCTCAGGGGTGAGTCCGCGCCCGAGTGCAACTGTCAACGATTCGAGTTCTGTTTTCCGGCGACTCTCAAAAGCTATGACTGCTTGTTTTTTTCCGACGGGCACGCTGGCGAGAACTGTGCCGGTGAATTGCCTAGTATGGGCGACGATTTGTTTTTTTGCTTTTCGCCAATCTGCCCCCAGAAGTTGGGTCAACATCTCATTTTGCTCGCGCGAGATGGCTTGCTCGCGTGCTAAGGCATCCAAGAGTTCCTTGGGATCAGGTTCGCTCCGCCACCATTGGGGATCTGGTACGATGGATTCTTTTGCTCTACGTTTCGCAAACAACTCGTCAACTTCTGCAATGATGAGGTCCCGAATGGTCTCAGCAGGACAACCGATGGATCGCAAATTATTGATGTAAACGTTGAAATCTGAAGATTCCACCTCGTTCCAGTGGAAAAACTGACGGCGGATTACCACGGCCGGATTGGTGGATCGCTCGAGGGGGGTTCGTGAGAATTTCGGAGTGGCAACCGGTTGGATTATGGTGGGCCCCAAATCCCGTGTCCCCACCACAAAGATCAGAATCAACACGATGTTCAATAACATCGAGAGCAGCAAAATGAGGCGTGCCCGCATCCACGAAAGGATGCCACTCCGTTGGGTTGAACGCAACCTGTGATCTCAAAACCGACGAATAATTTTCCAAAAAAAGAATTATTCCTGCCCAATGAACCTGCGATCAGATTTCTTGGCCTCTTTTTTTCCCTAGTTCTCGTCGCAATTCGTGCAGTGGAAGGGTGTTGATCACATCCTGTTTTGAAAGCCAGCCTTTCCTCGCAATCCCAGCACCGAGCCGTAGGAATCCCGCGTGTTCGACCCGGTGTGCGTCGCAATTGATCACGCATTTCACGCCTTTGGACTTGGCGTATTGCCACAGACGCCAATCCATATCAAAGCGGAAAGGGCTCGCGTTGAGTTCGATCCACGTGCCCGTTGCAGCGCAGGCATCGATCACCGCATGCTGATCGACTTTATAGGGTTCCCGCTCAAGCAATAGGCGACCTGTCATATGCCCGAGCATGTGCACAAAAGGATTTTCAACCGCTGCGATAATGCGACGGGTCATTTCGGATTCGGAAGCCGTGAATCCGCTATGGATGCTCGCAACCACAACCTCTAATTCCGCGAGGAGATCGTCGTCAAAATCCAGCCTGCCCTCTCCCAATATGTCCACCTCTGACCCCGTCAATAGCTGAAAATCGATCCCCTCAGACTGCAATTTTAGGTTGATCTCGCGGATGGCGATGATCTGCTCCCTGACGCGTTCTGAGGTTAGCCCGTGAGCCTGAAAGGATGCTTTAGAATGATCCGTCACCGCCCAATAGGACATGCCGAGTTCGTTCATGGATTCGACAATTTCTTCCAAGGATTGGCGACCATCACTCCAGGTAGAATGGTTGTGCAACGAGCCTTTGAGTTCGGTCCATTCGATCAGCCGAGGTAAATCTCCTTTTTCGGCCGCGGCAAACTCTCCGTGATCTTCCCTCAACTCCGGTGGGACATAGGTCAGACCTAGCTTTTGGTAAATGTCGTCCTCGGTCTGACAATTCTCAAGAAGGTTGGGATCGCGGGTTTCTTCTGAGGATCGGAATAGTCCATATTCATTCAGTCGCAAGCCGCGAGCGATAGCGCGTTGGCGCATGACAATATTGTGCTCCTTGCTGCCGGTAAAGTAGGCGAGGGCAAAGGGGAATTCCGAATCACTCACGACGCGCAAATCTGCTTGGATGCCGCCCGAGACAATCACGCTCGCCTTGGTATCTCCTTGAGCTAGGATATTCAAAACCGTGGGTTGCTGAACGAAATAAGCGATGACTGAATTTGGGTTTTTACTCGAAACTACAAAATCAATATCGCCGATCACTTCCTTGCTCCGGCGCAGACTCCCTGCGGTGCTGCAACGGGAGACATCAGGATGGTCTCGGAGAGCCTGAAGTAGGGGCTCAGCGACTGCCAAGGCATGGTGCAATTGATGACGGGAGGCGTATTTTTCGCGGAACTCCATTCCTTTCAAAATGTTATCCTGCGTTTTTTTACCGAACCCGGCCAACTCCGCTACGGAGCCTGACTCGCACGCCGCCTTCAATAGCACAAGGTCCGAGATGCCTAATTTTTCATAAAGGACTTTGGCTTTTTTGGGTCCTAAGCCAGGGATTTCTAGCAAGGTGAGCAATCCTGCGGGCAAAGAGGCCTTTAATTCTTCGTAATAAAGCAAGCGACCGGTCGTCACTAATTCGGTAATCTTTTGCTGCAATGCGGCTCCTAACCCCGGAATCGTGTCCAGCCGTTCTTCGGATACCACTTTCTCCAATGGTTCGCTCAATCCTTCTAAGGCGCGGGCTCCATTTTGGTAAGCACGGGTTTTGAAAGGGTTTTCTCCTTTCAACTCCAATAAAACCCCGATTTCCGTCAAAATATCAGCGACCTGATCCTTGTTCATGGCGAAATTCTAGCATGATTTGGCCCATTTGAATGCAATCATCAAATGAAAAAGGCGACGAGTATTAGCTCGTCGCCTTTTAACTATGCACCGACAAATGGGGCTTACAAGTTGCTTACAATCCGCATTAGCGAGTGATGGTCACCTTCACCGATTTTGAGGTGACCGATTGTCCTGCGGTGTCGATCGCTTTGGCTGATAACTTATAAGTGCCTGCTTTCAGGTTGTTTACAATGATCGAATAGGGCGCGTTGGTCACACTCCCCAGACTGTGATCTCCGGCATAAAAGCTGACCTTTTTGATGCCGCCATCGGCATCGCTTGCCTGAGCCTCCAATACAATGGGGGTTAGAGCCTTGAAAACAGCTCCATTGGTGGGGTTCACGAGTGAAACCAGAGGCAATGCGTTGATTACAGTAATTTTTGCTGTGTGAGAAAAAGAGGATTGACCGTAGGCATCAGTGGCTTGTGCGATTACGGAATGTTTACCTAGGGTGGCATTGCTCCAAACCACACTATAAGGAGCATTGGTCAGGGCAGCAAAAAACCGGTTATCTACGTAAAAATTCACCTTGCTAATTCCATCAGCATCGGAGGCGGAGGCCTCTATCGTGATTTTGGCTGCATGACCGAACGAAGCGGTGTTCGTCGGGGAAATTAGGTTGACCACTGGAGCAGGGTTGGCTGCAACCACATGGACGGCAGTCGATAGGGTGGATTTATCAAATTCATCGGTTGCCCGAGCAAAAATGGCGTATTTGCCGGGTTGCACACTACTCCAGACCAACGAATAAGGGGAGTTGGTGGCGGTTCCAATCACTTTATCGTTCGCATAAAAGGTTACTTTTTGAATGGCTCCATCGGCATCGTTGGCATCCGCTGTTATGGATAAATCTCCCGGAACAGAGACGATGGTATTGTTGGTCGGTGAAGTGATCGAAACGGCGGGTGCGGCATTATGGAAAACATCATCCACAATTTTGACGGTGGCAGAGTGATGCTTGTCGATGCGATAGTGTGCGTTCGTCTCCAAGGTAATCACCACCGATTTGGTCGGCTGATTCAGCGGATGAGGAATTGGAATCACCACAATATCTACAGCACTAAAACCAACGGGAATCGTGACGACGTTCGAGATGGTAACATAATCCACGCCATTCAACGCAGTGCCGAGAATTTGGAATTTAATATCAAGACTGTTAGTGATCCCACTATCGCGGACGATAGTGAAAGATCCGGAACTAGCACCTTCCAATGCGTAAGGATCAGGGCTGGTGACCTTGACCAAAGGCGATGGATCCGCGGAAACGGTTAATCCGGCCGCCAAGCACATGAGCACTGAGAGGCTCGATAATTTTGTGGCTAATTTTTTCATAGATTGATCCTGAGTTTTCTATAAATGAAGCAATAATCATGCCAAACTCGACATTAAAGAAGCTCATCTCATGAGACGACCTGATCGAACGGCGGGTTACGAGTATTTTTTAGGGTTGGTCAGGCAAATAGTTTGGTGACTGCCTTCGCTTTGACCAGTTCACGCGGTTGCTTGAGGTGGTTGTAAACGATGGTTTCCGGGTCGATACCAAAGGCATGGTAAATCGTTGCCAGAAGCTCTGTGGGATGCACAGGGTCTTCGGTGGGACTGCTGCCCGTTTTATCAGATTTACCGTGGACGTAGCCTCGTTTGATGCCTGCGCCCGCGATCATGGAGGTATAGCAATAAGGCCAATGATCGCGACCGTCAGCGGTGTTGGAGTTCCCGGAGGTGCTCACTCCTTTGAGGGGGCTGCGTCCGAACTCGCCAATAGCGACGACCAATGTCTCCTTCAACAAACCACGTTCATCCATATCGGCGAGGAGAGCGGCTAAACCTTGATCGAGCATGGGGGCGGAATTGTCCTTCATGCGTTTGCTCAAGTCGGAGTGGTGATCCCAAGAATGGAAATCGGAATTGGCCACTTTGGGCCAGATCACTTCGACAACTCGGGTGCCGGCTTCGATCAATCGACGAGCCAACAAGCAACTTTGCCCGAAGGTATTCCTGCCGTAACGATCCCGCATCTGTCCATTTTCTTGTGAGAGATCGAATGCCTGACGTGCGCGACCCGAAATAATGAGATTCAGAGCCCGTTGGTAATAGTCATCCAAGTTATAGCTCTCAACGGCCTTTTCGATATCAGGCATCGCAGATTCCACCAAGTCCCTTAATTGCGCCCTGCGTTTGAGGCGAAGCGCGAAGACCTCGGGTGGCAATTTGAGATCCTCGACCCGGATACGATCCATTTTGGTCATATCCATGTCATCCCCATCGGGAAATAAACGATACGGATCGAAGGCTTTTCCGAGGAAGCCCGAACTGCCACCTTTCCCGACTACATTGGATTCTTGGAGGGGACGAGGCAACATGACGAAGGGCAACATGGGCTCTGTCAAAGGTCGCAGCCGGATGATCTGAGACCCAAAATTTGGGAAATCCTTAGGATCGGGGGGTTCAAGTTGACCGGACGGGCTGACCTTGTCGGTCGTGTAGCCTGTCATAATCTGGTAGATGGCCGCTGTATGATTGAAGAGCCCGTTGGGAGTATAGCTCATCGAGCGGATCATCGTGAATTTGTCATTCACTTTTGCCAATTCGGGCAGGACCTCGGTAAAATTCACACCGGGTATCTTGGTGCGGATCGACTTGAAGGTGCTGCGGATATTGTCCGGAGCATTGTCTTTTGGATCCCAGAGATCGATATGGCTGGGACCGCCCTGCAGGTAAACCATGATCACGTTTTTGGCAGTGCCCCAACCGGGACCACCGGACTGATTGCCGACTTCACTCGCGTTGGCCTGCAACTTTAACATTGAACCGAGGGACAAACCGAGTATCCCCGCCCCGCCAACTCGAAGCAGGTCGCGCCGTGTCACCTTCATGCGAGCATCACACAAATCACTGCAATTACCGCCGTCGATTTTTAGCATAATAGATAGGGTTGTCAGCTAGCCTGACTGGTTGATGTTAAGGTCAATGGTTGAAAAGGAATTCCGGACTGTTGATGAGAGCCCAAGTCAAATCTTGAACCGCAGTTAGCCGAGTGTTTTCAGCTTGTAGACCGCTGGCCTTGGCGTCCACGCGCAGTTGCAATAACACGGGATCGATCTGGATGGGTTCTTCGGATTTGGCGAGAGACTTTTGCAAGTCGGTAAATTTGGGATCCGTCGGAAGCGGCTCAGCTGCTTTGACCGCCGCCGATTTGCGTTTCCAAAATTCTAGATCGGAATCGCGATAATGAGCGAGAAGCGCAGAAGCGTGCTCGGGTTTGCGTTGACCGGCAGGAGCCCGAACTGCGTTGAGCACACTTTCAGGAAGTCCCACATCCAATGGTGTTGCGCTCGTCGTTAAATAGAGACGAAATCTACCGATCAAAAAGTCCTGTCCGAATTGTTGCTGCAAAACAAAGCGTAACATCACTCCATTGGTGCTTGTAATGGGCTTCTCCAATTTGAACATCGCCGTGTGGCGTTGAGTTCCTGGTGCACCTCCGATGGCCCATCCGTTTTTGCCCGCTTCGATTTTTCCATCGATAGCGGCGGTCGGCGGGAAATCCGTCTGGGAAAAATCAGCGCGGGCATCGGTGAACTTGGCAGCCATATCGGGTTTGTTGGTTCCTGAAGACCATTTCAATTCGATTTCGCTTAAGACAAAATTACCATCCTTTTGGCGACCCGGGCCGAACTGAGGCAAAGAATCGTCGGGCAACACTTCCAGCATGACCCCAGTAATATTGTTTAACGACGAGGAAGCCTCGAGGGAGAATTCGGCAGGACTTTTGCCCCCCGAGGATGTGATGGACCCATCGCTTTGCTTCATCAATTTGTTGTCTGCTGTGGCAGCAAGATTGATCGAGTTCACGGGAACCCACATGGTGGCGGTGCCTGCTGGATTGTTTTTTGTTTCCCAGAATGCGGCTTGAGCAGGCAACAAAGTTTCGTGGTCTTTTAATTCCTGTTGTGTGCGTGCCAATTCTGATTGCCGACGACGATCCAACTCCGTTCTCAGGTTTTTGGTCATTTCATCGTAGGTCGCCAAGCCTGCTTTCGATTTGGAAATTGCTTCATCTCGAACGCGATTCTGTTCACTGATCACAGGCACCATCTTCAGTTCCAAGGTGCTTAATTGGCTCGCAATAGTGGCATTGTCGGCGATCACTGCGGTGATTAAGCCGAGAGCTTTTTCGGACTCGATGGGAGTTACAGGGCGGTTCACCACACGCAGAAAAACGTCGTTGATCAACTTACGGTCGTCCTTTTCCTTTTCGACCATGACCGCGAGGGAATTCGTGGGCTCATTGATTGCCATGGAGACGGTGGGACCACTCAACAGTGCCATGACGGAAGCCAAACCTAATTCGCTGCTGCGTTCGCATTCGCATGAGCTCTGGCGGACGGGGCGGCCCAGCGTCGCGAGCAACCCTGCTCCGACATCCATGGTGGGGTCGATGAGTTGTGTCGCTCGTTGACCCAGCTTGGCGTTGGAAATGTTAGGGGTGCTCCCCGTGACATGAAACACGGCGTCGAAAATAGTCTCCGCTGGCAATCGTCGTGCGAGTGCATGGGAGTGGTTCACCTTATCGTCCTCATTAAATTTGTTGGGACGGATCGAAAGTTGGTAGGTGCGGGATTTGGTGATCAGTGCCATCACATGACGCACATTAAATCCACTGTCCACAAATTCACGCGTGAGATGCTCAAGCAATGCTGGATTGCGAGCCGGGTTTCCGGCGCGGGTATCATCGAGGGGTTCAATAATACCAGCCCCAGTGAGATAACCCCATAGCCTGTTCACATAGCTGGAAGCGAAAAATCGATTGTCCGGCGAGGTGATCCAAGCGGCCAAACTTTCACGCCGAGTGGTGTTTTCCTTCGCCTCGTGCTTTGCGGGATAAGGAAAAACGGGTGGAGAAACCTTGCCTGTCCTGTCGTGAGTTACATCACCCGATTTCTCATCGGACACGAGTTCATAAAGAGGTTGGGCTGTTTCGACTGCTGAACCTCCTATTTTTTTACCTTCGCTCTTCGGATCTTCTTTGAGCGAGACTTGGGCAAAGTAAGCGGAAAGATTGTAATACTGGTCCTGTGTCCAACGCTCAAAGGGATGGTCGTGACATTTATTACAATTGAAACGAGTTGCTAGAAATAGATGGGTCGTGTTCTCCATGGCCTCCGTGGGAGTCCTGACAATTTTCCAGTAGCTAGCAGCCGGGTTTTCGCGATTTGAACCCGTTGCGGTCAGGAGCTTTCGAGTGAGTTGATCGTAGGGAGTGTTTTTATCGACTTCATTCCGAATCCATGCACGAAACGACTCAGCCCCTTCGGCGCCTAGGAATTTACTATTGCATTGCAAAAGATCGGCCCATTTGTTGGCCCAAAAATCCACGTAATCGGGGCTGCCGATTAACCGATCAATCATCGCCTCCCGTTTGACCTTGCTTTCCCGCGCATCTTTGAGAAAAGCGTCCATATCAGCGGGAGACGGTGGTAACGCTGTCATGTCCAAATAAATTCGGCGGATGAATTCGATATCTGAGCAAAGGTCAGAAGGCTCGATTTTCATGCGTTGCCACTTGGCGGAGACCAGTTGGTCGATTTTTCCCAAGGTCGCCGGCTCTTTCCAAACGAAACCGGATCGATCCCCCATCACGGTCAATGTCGTGGCCGCATAATTGCCTTCGAAGCGTGCGAGCACCGGAGCTTCCCCGCGTCGCAAAGCGGACACTAGCCCGCCGGATTCCGCAGTGGCGACATCGGCATTGCCACTCTCGATAAATGCCTCTGTTGTCACGTCGCGTTCGAGCCCGTCCGCATAGATCGCTACGACCCTGATCTGTTGTCGGGAGCCTACGGTTTGAACCACCGGATTCTGGGGTGTAATTTGGAGACGAACCACTTTCGGAGTCTTCATATCCAACATCGCTCCATTCGCGATCCATTGACGCAGGATTTGATAGTATTTGCTGTCAACAGTGGTTCGACGTCCCCCTTCATGCGGAACTTCCGCCACGGCTTTTAGAAGCATGAGACTGTCGTCCGGTGAAGCCAGATTGACACGGCGAGAAGCGAGGTCGTCCGTCAGAGCTCGCAAGTCTGTTTCGGGATCATATCCCCGCAGTGATAATTTGAAGCCGCTTTTGCCATCCTTCGCACCGTGACAACTGCCTGCATTGCACCCCAGTTGCGCGATGACCGGAGCCACGTCCCGAACAAAATCAACCCGTGGAGCCTTCTCAATTCCCGAGATTTCTATGGGTGCTTCAATCGTTTTGTCACCCATCTGAACGACCAGATTTCCGACCCCATCTTTTATGGGTTGCATAATCCCACGAGCCGAAACCTCAACGATATTGGTGCTCAGCGAGTATTTTGCAGAACGAGTGACATCCATGGTATCGCCCGATTCCAAACGGGCGGTCACCAGCAGTTGGGCATACTCGTGGGCGTTTGTGAATTTGAGTTTCGAAGGCTGTAATTCCAAGGCAGCTATTTTGAAAGCTGCAGGCAACACCTCTGCCGCGATTGGGGCTTCAACTATTTTACTGGCCTTGGTGGCCCAAGCGGGTCTGGATGCCACAACAGCTCCTTTGGTGATGGGAACCGAAACAAATTCTTTGACGATGGCACCATTGGTGGCGTTAAAAATTCGAACCACCCCGTCAGACCCTCCAGCCACGACTTGTTGGCTGTCTGGGCTAAAGGCGACTGAGTAAATTTCTGATTGGGGAACGGGAGCGCGCGCTATTTCTCTGATTCCCAGGTTTTTGTAATCCTCCAATTGTTTGCGTTCTTCCGGTTTACGACTGCCGGGAACTTTACCCATCACGGCACGCACCTCTTTTGAAACTTCATTGGTGTAATCATAACTGCAAATCACCAATTCTCCGGCCCGATCCAACCCGCCGCCGTAGGCAATCCGGGTTCCTGTAGAATTAAATCGGACACCAAAAACACGCCCTAAGGTGGGAAATAAATCTGCAATCAACTGGGCATCATCTCCGATTTGACGATTAACCTCGCGGAAAATGCGGTAAACTTTGGGCAGTCCATCCGACCCTCCTGAAACGAATTCCTCATATTTTGGATGTGCCGAGAGATCCAGAACCCCGCCTTTCAGAGCCCCTGGGGTGATCGATGTGACATTGTCCACAAACCGTTGTTCGGCGATCTCCGTCAATTTGACGGTCATATCGCGCCCCCCGGAAATGACGTGATCCCCCTTTGCAGAGAAAGCCGTGGTCATCACCCAATCATTATGCGAGCCCATCTGCATGACCTGCTTGCCGGTGGTGGCATCGATCGCCCGGACGGTGTTGTCCGAACAGCCAAACGCGACACGCTTGCTATCCGGAGACCAACTGACTCCGTAAAGGGTGTCGTAACCGATCACCGAGGATTGAACCAACTTACGATTGGCAACATCCCAAATTTGAATCTCCCCCTGTCTCGCAGGATCTCCACCGGCGACCGCGAGGAGTTTTCCGTCAGGCGAAAATCTTAAGGATTGGATTCGCTCTGACAAACCAATCAACCTTGCGGCTAAGGTGTAACCGCTATTTTCATAGAGCAACACTTCGTGGAATCCCGCCACGGCAAGCAGTTTTCCGTCGGGCGAATAATCCAACGACGTAATTACGGGAGGCCGGGAATAAACAGGCGGATGCTGCAGATCATAATGTGGGTTAGCATCTGCGGGAGTATCATCCACAGCAGCCTCTTTGATCCAGGTCTTGATCAATGCAACTTCCTGATCGCTCAAGGGAGGCTTTCCTTTGGGCATTCTTACTTCACCCTCATGGAGGGTTATCATTTTCAACAGCATGCTCTTCTCAATCTGTTGAGGGACGATGGCAACTCCTTCCGACTCGCCGCCTGCCAATAATTTTTTGAAATCGCTCATCACATAGCCCCCCTTGGATTTTGCGGGCTGGTGGCAACCTTGGCAGTTGGCTTGGAAAATGGGGCGAATGTCTTGGTAGTAACTTACCGTGCGATTGGTGCTGGCAACCGACGCAGAACTATCTACGGCGTGGGTAGGTGAAGGCAATCCCCCACCGACCCAAAGGCTTAATACAAACGAAGCCAATATTTGAATGCGGGCAGGCGTACTAAACACGAGGGAGATCATCCATGGCATAATGCCATATTTAGAGAATCCGGTCAAGCTCTGCTAAAGGCGAATTGGAAGCAAAAATGGAGGCTTGGTTGACGGATTCAAGTTGCCTGAAATCCGTGGCGATGATTGGCAGCCTCACACTGGGGAATCCAAGTCACTCGGTGGATGTTGTGATCGCTTCATCAAACAGGGCGGTCAATGCATTGATATCATGTCGCTTGGAGAAGTTTTGGAAGCTCTCATCGTCATGGCGATGACGAAGGTATCCCGCTACGATTTTTGCCAGTGTGGGCTTGATTTGATCGAAGGAAAGTCCGGTGAAAACTTGTCGTCCGATGGCTTGATTTTTGTCAAAACCACCGCCGACAAACACGTGGTAGCCGTCCAGAGTTTCTCCGGAGACTTTGACCTTGGCTCCAAGCAGGCCAATGTCGCCCATGTAATGTTGGGCACATGAGTGAGGGCAGCCAGTCAGATGAATGTTGATTGGCTGATCGAGTTCGAATCGTTGTTCCAGATATTCCGCCAATTCAATCGCATGGCCTTTTGTGTTTGAAGCTGCAAACTTACAATAGGAGTTGCCGGTACACGCAATGATTCCACTCGTGATGTTGGATTGTTTCCAGCCGAGACCCATGTTCACCAATGCCTTCTTAAGTGTTTCAACCATCGCATCGGGCACATTAGGAAGGATCATGTTTTGCCACACCGTGAGGCGGACTTCGCCAGACCCGTAAAGATCGGCGAGATCGGCGAGACGGAGCAGTTGTTTTGGGCTGATCTGCCCCACAGGAATGGTGATCCCGATGTAGTTCAGACCTTTTTGTTTTTGAGCGAACACACCGACATGCGAATGAGGGGTGGTGGGCAACAGCACGGACTCTTCATTGACTCCCAGCCCATTCTCTCCGAGTGGGGATCGAATC
>CAMBHS010000013.1 GCA_945867235.1 Akkermansia muciniphila | reverse complement strand
AATATTCAGGCCATCAGCAAAAATTTCCACTTTTCGAGCCCGCCCGCCCGCGTCAAAATCTGACAGCACTCGGATGGTATCACGCGATGGTTTATCCAACGGTGCCGCAAAAGGATATTCCCGCGACTCGGTATACCAAAGTCGTCCCTTGGCATCGAAAGCCATGTTCATTGGCTTTCGTAGATCGGGCTCGGCGGCCACTAATTGCACCTCAAACCCTGGGGGCACATGGAAGGTTTTGAGTTGTTCCTCCGGGGTTCGAGGTTCTGTGTTCCTCACTCCCTCCCCAAATGGGTCAGGCGCCGCGTGCTGATTAAGTGTTGTCCACAATACCAAGACGAGAAAACTCCATCGATAAAACATTTTTTTGCGACCCCCAACATTCATACATTTCATGGCTAGGTGCAGAAGATACGAATGCAGCGGATCAACTCAACAGGTTTATTTCATGAATAACTTGAGCCGTTTACTGGCAGGCCTTCCAATTTAATGAGGTTCATTCGGCGGCAAATCCAATTCTTTCATAGTGGAAAGAATCACACCAATATGAGCCTGTTTTATGGGGCGAAATAGATATTGAGAAGTTTTCTTGCGCTCCATCTACTGTAATTCCAGCTTCGGGCGTCCACTTGGTCCATGTCATCTTCGGCGAAGTCCAACGCAAGACTACGCGCATCATACGAGGCGAGTTGTCCCTTGGATCGCATCAATTCGGGAACTGCATCAAGGCTCAAGGTGTTGGCATAAGAAACGTCAAAATTTTTGCCGTCTGCAACTCGATGGATGTTAATTCTAAGGATGATTTGATCCGGATTGAGCAGGTTCAATACGACCACAGTAGCAATGCTCACTAGAACTACCCCCAAGGAAAATCGTTGGGCGCGTCCACGTAACACCGATGCAGCAAACCAGAAGCAAATAACGGCCAACCACGCGATGAATGCCACCACATAAAACCGGAGTTCTGTCTGCCCATATTCAGCCTGATACAGTTGCATCCGTTGGAGCGCGGACAGCATGACGACCATTAACAGCGCGAGCAAAAGGATGCAAAAAATGCGGAAAATTCTTTTGGAGGCCGATGGTGCGATAATCCAATCCATCACCAACAGCATGGGTAAAACCAATGTTGCCACGAACACTAATTCAAAAAACCCCTGCCGGGCATAGGTGGCGTAAGTCAAATTGGGGTCGAGCTCGATCAGGTTGGCACCCCCGAATAAATAGCGCAATTGGACGGTGACAAAGAAAATAAATAAAATGTTGATCAACCCTAGGGCGAGATTGATTTCAGAGGACCCGAGCCCTCCTGTGCTGATTTTTGGAGGTTTGCTAAGAACCGGTTCGTCAACGAGGTAGTTCCGAAGCAATCCCCCAGCTAACCAAGTAGACAAAACAAAACATATAAGCAGAGACCATATTCGCTCAAAGATGAGATCGAAAGCTTGAGCCAACAACGAGGAGAAAGCTTGATCAGCACGGGCAAACAAAAAACAAAAAATAAGGATGAACGGTGCGGCAATCAGCATGCCGCGCATCACGACCTGGCTTCGTGAAATCTGCTTTCCCTCCGTGCCGAGAAACCATTTCGTATTTCGAAATAACAGCTTCAGGGCACCCATGCTTAAATGGCCAATGCCATTTAGAAAATGGCACCATATCCCTCCTAGAAAAATGTTTCCACCCGAAGTATCGACACGACTTAATCCAACCATGATCAGGCTAACAACAATCACCATGACATTAAGGAAGCTTAATGTGGGGGACATACGATAAACTAACCCAGCAGCACCTAGACACGCGCTCGCCATCCAGAATAAATCGATTCGTTTCAAAGACGAACCGACTTTAACAGCTGTCCAACCCGTGATTACGATGAGCGCGAGTAACCAAATCAACACGTTGAGCCCCCAAGGAGCTTCATTGAAAAGAGCCATGCCGAGTAAGCCCAACACCACGCTGCCCTTTAAGGCCAAGTCCATTTTTGGTAATGCCGGGTTCATAGAATTATGAGAAAGCAAGAATTGCTGTTGTTGTTGGCGAGTTCGAAGTGATCAATTTATCGTGGCACCAGGCATCGAGTTGTGCGGCGACCGACTGTATCGTTGCATCCGGGGTAGAAGTCCCAGCGGTGAGCCCGACTTTTGTTGCGTTTTCAAACCAAGCTGGAGACAAATCTTCGGGGCGTTGGACATGGTAAACGGTCGCTCCGCGTAGTCCACAAGTGCGCACTAATTCGCGTGTATTATTGCTCTGTGCCCCACCCACCACAATCACCACATCGCAATCCTCCGCCAACGCCTGAGCGGCTTGTTGCCGTAGTTTTGTGGGTTGGCAAACGGTATCAACAAACTCGACCTCCGACTGCGGGTGAACTTCTTTCAATTGCTCCACCAAACTGCGAACGCGGGCAATGGGTTGCGTGGTTTGGGAAATCACCCCGTATCGTGGCCGCTCGGGAACCGCCCTGACTTCATCCGAGGTCAATACGACTTGAAATTCCATTAAATCGCCCGACAAACCTTTGACTTCAACATGGTCTCGTTGACCTATAATCACGGGATAATAACCACGGGCGACTAGGTTTTGTAGAGCGCGGTGGGCGGACTTAACCAAAGGGCAGGTGGCGTCGATCAAGGAGAGTCCTTGCTTCCGAGCTTGATCCTTAAAATGGTCTGAAGCCCCATGGGCGGTGATCATGGCGACCGCAGTTTCCACCGATTTAGGTTCCTTGGCAACTCGAACGCCGCGAACTTTGAGATCGGCTAAAACGTCTTCGTTATGGACAAGTTGCCCAAGGACGGTGATGGGTTGGAGGGCGGCGTGGGTTTGTGCGAGTGCGATGGCGTCACGAACTCCAAAACACATCCCGAGATGAGTGGCACGAATGATTTCCATAGGTTCAAAGCTCTTTATACAGCAAAGTTATAAGGTAGACTCTCTGCGATGATGACTGTTCAGCGTAAAGTTTATTTGGTTTCTAGGAGTAGTTGTGAAGTGGATTGGTGTTGACGAACGATGAGTCCGAGCACCTCGATATATTTCATAAACGCCGCTTTACCAACCGGAGTGAGAGAACAGGTTGTCAGTGGTTTGCGATTTACAAAACTCTTCGTCACGGCGATGTAGCCAGTCTCCTGCAACGTCCGTATATGGACACTCAGGTTGCCATCAGTCATAGAGAGTAACTCGCGTAACTCCTTGAAGGACAACTCAGGTGTTGCCGCAAGAGAGGACATGATCGCCATGCGCCCTTTTTCATGCACCACGCGATCCAATTGGGAAAACGCATCGGAACTCACGCTGATTTCCGACTCCTTTCCGTGAAGTAAAGGTAAGCTCCAGCGATTAGGTGCAAACCACCAAAACAGACGCCCATCGTCAGATGTGCATATTCTAATCCCTTATGTGATTCAAATTTTGGAGAAATAAGAGCATCGGCAAAGCCAATAGCGATGAATGCCCACCCTAACCAACGCACTCCTTGAGCCATGAAGAAACCGGCACTGTGCAACGCACACCCGTAACTCCAGGCCCAGAAAATGGGGAGAATTCGGGCAAACCAAGGCGTGTCGAGGTCGGCTGAGAAGACAGCCAATGCGCTACCGATCACCAAAGGGGGAACTAAAGCATGCACAACTCGCCTCGCCGGGGGCGACCAGAACAATTCGGATTCCTTAATCGCTTGGCGTCGTGCCATCAGAAAAGCGCCGCTTGCCGCTGCGACACCCACCCCAAGCCAGTAATAAACAAATTGCTTCGGATGGATCACATGGAAGTACCAACCGAGGAGGGATGCCCCTGATCCAATGATGCCCAGCCAAACCATGATCGGACCCAAAGCGCGTCGGTAAAGTGCGGATCGCTCCATGAGTGTGATGATGGTTTGAAGGCGTTCCTCGGCGGCTTTGGGTTGCATGGAATCACTTTGCATCACAAAGTAGATTGGTCAACCTAAATTTTATTCTTTTATAGAATTTTTTAACCTCGGGTTTTTGGGATGCATCCCCGTTGGAATAAGAAGGATCTCAGCCGACTGTGTGATTTGCCTCCGATTGGCGTTCAGCATTGCCCTGCAGTGGCTCACATGCGAATCTTAGGACATGTCCTTGGTGACGCCTTCCCAATTTTTAGCGGAGTTGATTGCGCTTCCAAGCGTGAATCCAGCTTTTCTTCCCAAGGGTGACATTAGGGCTGGTGAGCACCGGATTGCAGATTATTTGGCCGCCACAGCGGCAAAGGCTGGGCTAGACATAGAATTTCAAGAGGTTACTCCTCAACGCCGCAACCTATTGGTGCGCATCACACCTGCTGGGATAGTCAAACAGCGGATTCTCCTCGCGCCTCACATGGACACGGTTGGAGAAGTTGAGATGCCCGAAAGATTGTTCAGTCCGGAACTGCGAGGGGGACGGATGTATGGTCGAGGAGCTTGCGACACCAAGGGGAGCGTGGTGGCGATGCTCATGGCACTCCTTACCATGGCGACAAAGGGACCACGACCAAAGCATACCGAAATCATTTTCGCGGGCTTGATCGACGAGGAAAATAGCCAGTTAGGGTCGAGATCACTGGCCGCTAGTGGATTTAAGGCGAATTTGGCAATTGTGGGTGAGCCGACACAACTCAAAGTTGTCACGGCGCACAAAGGCGACCTTTGGCTGAGAGTCCAAACGCGTGGAAAGTCGGCACATGGAGCGAAACCTCACCTTGGAAAAAATGCGGTTCACTTGATGGCTAAAATTGTGGACGTGATCGAAACCGAGTATTCCAAAGACCTAAAGCGAAAAACCCATCCACTATTGGGAAATGCGACGGTGAATGTGGGGTCTATACAAGGCGGGACCCAGCCGAACATTGTTCCCGCCTCGTGCACTATTTCGATAGATCGCCGAACCTTGCCCCATGAAACCGTGGCGGGTGTCTTGCGCGAATTGAGATGCTTGTTCGCCAAGCATGGATTGCGAGCCGTTATTTCAAATTCCAAAGGAGCCCCGGCACCTTCGCTAGAGACCGATCCCAAATTGCCATTGGTGAAATCCTTTCTCGAAACTACGGGACAAACTTCTTCCATCGGTGCAGATTTTTTTTGTGATGCAGCAATTTTGGCGGCAAGCGGGATTCCGAGTGTTGTTTTTGGTCCCGGCGATATCGCCCAAGCCCACACGGATAATGAATGGATTTCAGTGGCCATGCTGAATCAAGCAGTTGCACAGTTCATGCGTTTTTTCCAAAAACAACCGTGACCATTTCAATTCTTGAGGATGATCGATAAAATGTTTTGGCATGACATTTCGCTTTTGGCTTTGAAAATATTTCGAATCGACACATGCGCATCGCTTTCCTGACTCACGAGCCGTTCTTCCCGCCTAGCGGTGGGGGATCAGCGGAGGCGATCTATCTGGTGCAGGAGATGATCGCACGAGGTCATGAAGTGGATATCTTTTGTCCAAAGGTTGAGGATCGCGCCCGAATAAAGACTCAATTCCGTGTTGAACTCCATGAGTTTACTGCTTGGAAAATGGGACGCTATACGAGCCTGAGAAATTTTAAGTATCTCGCTTATCCATTTTTTCTCGAGCGGATGGTGCGCCGCGTCGCCGCAACGCAATCGTTCGATTTGATCTTCTCGCAACATGCCATCGCGGCTGTTGCTGCGGGACGCCTCAGGGCAAAATTGAGCCGACCTGTCGTGATGAACTTCCTAGATTTTTTGACGGCTTTCATGGAGACATGGCCGGTCTATGTGGCTCCACCTCCTCTCCTAGCGGTTCTCAAGCGATTTGAACTATCGTTGCCCATTCGCTACAAAGCGGACGGGGTGCTCGCAGTTTCGGATACCCTTGCGCAACATTTTATAGGAACGGGTTATTCTCGAAATCAGGTTCTCCCGATATATTATGGACATGATGCAGATCTTTTTCCATTGCGTTCCGACGTGCCGAGAGTCGGACCTCCGATAGTGATCATGCACGGCTCGTTAGATCAGCATCATTTGCAGTCGATCGCGGTGGAGGCGATTGCTTACGTGACCCAGCTGCGACCGGAGGTCGTATTTCGTTTTATCGGTCGGATTACCCCCACACTCCAAAATTTTTTAACCCGCACAAAGAAGCACTGTCCCAGTGCCCATCTTGAAACGACGGGGTTCGTTCCTTATGACCAAGTCGCGATAGAATTGTCAAAAGCCCATCTGGGCATCGTGCCGTATGAAGAATCCACTGGAACACACTGTGCCTTTGTCGCGAAGATCGTGGAGTATCTTGCCGTTGGGTTACCGGTAGTGAGCACGAGGTTGTGCAGTGTCAGCCACTATTTTTCCAAGGAACCTCGTATCGAATTCACTAATTTTAATGGCGCAGATTTTGGTCGAGCGATAATGGGCTCCCTAACTCGAAATGAAACGAATTGCAACCAGGGTGCCGCCGAAGCAAGTGAGCGTGTGCGAACGCGACTGAATTGGAGATCGATCAGTCAGCGTGCTGTTGACTTTGCCGAACGAACTGTGACCCAATTTCAACGATGACCGTAAAAGAAAAACTGACCTTTTTTCGGCAAAGCCTTTGGATGGTCATTGCAAACACATTGGCCGGGGTTTTCATGATGGTCAGCCAAACCATCGCTTCAACGATGCCGGCCGAGGAATACGGAGTGTTTTTTACTTTGCTCCGTTTTTTTACACTTCTGACCATTCCCGCCGCAGGATTACAAACGGTGCTTGCCCAACAGGCAGCCGAGGCGATTACCGAGGAAGCGCAACGCAATTTGAACTCGTCGTTGCGTACCGTGCTTCTCGGCACTTTCATCGTTTGGGCCCTGACATGCTTCGTTGTATTGATTTTTCGAGAGACCATCCTTCAGGGTCTCAAAATTCAAAATCCTTGGGCTCTTTGGATGATGATGATCCTCGTTCTTTCTGCACTTTGGTTGCCTATAATTCAAGGCATCGTTCATGGACGACAAAACTTTTTGGTGCTAGGAGCGTCGATGATAGGAAATGGATTTGGTCGTTTTATTGGGGTTGTATTGATGGTGTTTTTTTTCGGAGGCTACGCGGCAGGTGCGATCACCGGAACGTGGATCGGTGTTACCTTAGGACTAATCATCGCCGCTTGGTCCATCAGAAGAGTGATCATGGGTGCTTCTGGTCGGTTTGAACCTTGGATATGGACCCAACGAGTTTTGCCCCTGACTTTTGGAACTGGTTCGATCCTGTTCATGATGAATCTCGACATGCTTGTCGTGCAGAGTCACTTTCCAAAAGAACTGACATCCTATTACGCGGCCTCCGCCATGATTGGCATCGCAGTCATCACCTTCACCACGCCGATGGCGGCCGTCATGTTTCCGAAGATTGCTCACAGCAAGGCGACCGCTCAAAAATCGAACGCACTTTACCTAGCCTTGTTGGGCACGGTGGGATTGGTTGGGATTGGGGCACTCCTCTGCACTCTGTGGCCGGAATTGCCGTTGCGGATTATTTATTTCCGCAGCCCACAGTTTCTGAAGTCGGCGGTTTTGATTCCTTGGTTTGCGTGGGCCGTGGTTCCATTGACGATCGCGAACGTAATGGTCAATGGGTTGCTCGCCTTGGGTCGTTTTCAAATTGTCCCTTGGTTGGTCGGTATCGCCGTCGCCTATGGATTCACGTTGATGACTTTTGCGGCAAGGTGGCAACACGCCGAACCTTTCGTGGCTTTCCGCAACATCATTATCACCCTTGGATGTTTCGGAACTCTGCTGCTCGTCGTGGCGGTATACTTTACACGTCGCCAAATGAATGCCGAGGCGAGTGCAGGAAATCCATGATCGTTTGTGGTTGCATCGTTCATTGTTGGCTCAATTCCGTGTCCGTCAATTCTAAGCAACCTCACAACCTCAGAATCAGTTATTAGCGTAAATGGCAAAAAACGAAAATAAGTAAACTTCTTATCGATTTGCGGAGCAAAAGGGTAAACACGGTAGGGGTAAACGAGAGGAAGGTTTTGTAGCAATATCCATTTATTACCACCACCGCTTTAAACGAAGGGAACTCTTGCTCTGATCGTTTGGACTAATGATGTGTGAACGACAGGCCGGACCTAAAACCTTTTGTATGAAAACGGTTAACGATGGTTTGGACCGGGCAGAGGTTGAGGGGCTCGGAGTTTTTTATAAATCCAAGCTTCAACAGGGCGTAGGGGGCGCAGCATTTTGTAAAATGGGGAATAGAATAACCGCAGTCGAAGAACGGATAGAATTATTCCCAATGCCCCTTTGTTAAGTCGCATCGTAGAGCCGATTTGGTCTGTCCACGTCGTTGGAACCTCGCGAATTTTGAATCCAACTCGCTTCAAGGAATAGAGGAGATTGATGTCGAACGCGACATCAGCTATGCGCAACTGCGAATGGATGGATTCAATCGCTTTCCGATTCATTACTTTGGCTCCACACTGAGTGTCCTTGATTCTCATCCAGAACAGAATTTCTACCAATAGATGGAAGCAACGGCTGTATAATCGTCTCTTGAAAGATTGACTTTGTTCCAACACTGCCCCAGGCAACCAACGTGAGGCGATGACACAATCGACCTCTTTGCATTTCTGTATCAGATCGAGAAAAGCAGGAGGCTGAGTCGCACCGTCCGCATCGATATAACCGATCAAGTCTGCTTCTGGAGCGAGTTTCAAACCTTCGATCAATGCCCCGCCTTTGCCGATGGGTGCAGCAAACTCCAGCACACTTATCTCCGCAAATTCAGCGATCGCACCTTGCACGACTTTCAACGTGTTGTCTCGACACCCATTCAACACGACCACAATTTTAAAGGCCCCCGTGTAATGAGCGCGAAAAAAACCTGCGTAAACTCGCAATACTGGACCGATGCGGTGTTCCTCGTTATAAGCGGGAATCAGCAGCAAAACACTCGGTTTCATTAAGGACACTAGGATTGATTATCAAAACCACCCAAGGTTGCCAAACGGAATTGGAATAACTGTCAGACCTTTGGAATAGGCTGAGTCGTTAATTTATATTCACTGGATCGACATCAATCACCATGGTCACGTCGTGGGGGAGTTTGACGGCATCCAAGACTGGGCGCAATCGTTTGGACAAAGCACTCATGTTGCGGGTGCGGAGCATAATCTGGTATCGAAAAAATGTTTCCGCCTTAAGCAAAGGGGCAGGGGAGGGACCGGCAAATAAAAGGTCGGTCAAGGTTTTCAGACCTTTATCCAACTCCTTTTTGACATGATCCGCGGAGAGGCGAACTTTTTCCTCATTACAACATTTCAGGGTGAGCATCACGGCACGGGCAAAGGGCGGGTACATCAACTGTTGACGGAATTCGATTTCTGCTTCGTAGAATCCTTTGTAGTCAGTGCGTCGCGCATATTGGATGGCGGGCGCAAAGGGTGTGAATGCCTGCACGACGACTTCACCTTCAATATCCCCTCGTCCTGCCCGACCTGCGACTTGGGTAAGCAATTGAAAAGTTCTTTCGCCCGCTCGAAAATCGGGCATATGCAGGCTGAGATCAGCGTGGATGATTCCGACCAATGTGACATTGGGAAAATGCAATCCTTTGGCGATCATTTGTGTGCCAACAAGGATGTCAGTCTTCCCTGTTTTAAAATCACCCAAAACTCGACGATAATCTTCTTTACGTTTCAACGTGTCCGAATCCATCCGAGCAACGCGGGCTTTTGGATAAAGCTTATGCAACGTCTCCTCGATTTTTTCGGTGCCGAGACCTGCGAATCGGATGGCTGGGTTACGACAGTTGGTTTCGGGGCACTCGGTTGGAGCCTTCTTTGCGTGGCCACAAATGTGACAGCGTAATTGTTGCTCCCGCCGATGGTAGGTCAGTGAGATGCTGCAGTGAGGACAACCCGCAACATATCCGCATTTGGGACATTGCATCGAAGAAGCGTAACCTCGGCGATTCAGAAAAAGCATTGTTTGCTCCCCTTTTTCCAATCGTGCGCTGATGGCATCCTTCAGTCTCGACGAAAAAATCGGCACTCCCTTTTCTTTCCTACCCTCCTGCCGCATATCGACAACACGAACAATAGGCATCTTGGCGTGATCGGCTCTCGATGGCATTTCTAGCAAGGTATATTTTTTTTGTTGTGCGTTATAAAAACTTTCGAGAGAGGGGGTGGCCGAACCGAGCACCGTCACGGCATTCTCTATTTGGGCGCGGTAAACGGCGACATCACGGGCATGATAACGTGGAGACTCCTCTTGTTTATAGGAATGCTCGTGCTCTTCATCGACGACGACCAAACCAAGGTTAACCACCGGTGCAAAGATGGCAGAACGCGCCCCGATCACGATCCGTGCACGCCCTTGCCGGATTTTTTTCCATTCGTCATGGCGTTCCCCTGTCGAAAGATGACTATGTAAAACGGCGACCATGGTTTGCAAGGGGCCGGAGCTGAAGCGTGCTTTGAACCGCTCGACCGTTTGTGGGGTCAGAGAAATTTCGGGCACGAGCACGATGGTACTTTTTCCCTGCTGCAATGCATGAGTAATTGCTTGTAGATAAACCTCTGTTTTTCCGCTGCCGGTAACGCCGTGAAGCAAAAAGGTTTTGGGCTTCCCTGTGTTCATGGCCTGACAAATCACATCGTAGGACTTGGCTTGATCAAGATTCAATTCCAATGCACGAGTCGGAACAATTATTTCGTTGGCATAAGGATCACGTTCTTGCACCCCAGCGGTGATAGTGATCAGGTGCAGTTCTTCCATTCTTCGCAATGTGGCAGCCGTAGTGCGAGCCTCTTGCAACAATTGTTGCATTGGGATTTCGTTTTTACCTTCGATCGCGGCAAGAATAGTTTCCTGGCGTTGAGTCAATTGAGCCGAGTCGGGAGTTCGTGGGATCATTCGAACAACCAACCGTGCTTTCCATCCTTCTTCCTCGCGCCGAACCGATTCGGGGAGGACGGTTTTCAGCACAATCTCCAATGGACAACAATAATACTCCGCAATCCAACGTGAGAGCTTGATCACATTAGCGGTAAGGGGAGCCTGACCTGCGAGAATTTTGACGATGGGCCGCAAATTGGTATGCGGTGATAGTTCGATCAGGCTTGTCACTGAACCCAGCACTTCCCGAGTACCAAAGGGGACTTTAACACGCACCCCGACGATCACGCGTTCCGCGAACTCGGGTGGAATGAGGTAATCGAATTCCTTGCGCACCGCAAAATCGAGGGAAACCCGCGCTATCATTCATGACCCTTGTGTTTCATGGCGATGAATTCAAACTCGACGGGTGGATAACAATTCAATCTTTGCAAGTCCGAACAGGATGAAAAAGTTGTAACGGCGTGTCGAGCCTTGATACGGCATAATCCTTGCAGAAATGTTCGTCTAAAAAGTGTTCGCAAAACCAACTCACCCACCTAGGATTATTTTATTATTATTTTGTGATCAAAATGAAAATCTTTCTCATTATCACGGTCATTCTGAATTTATTTATAGTCCCTCAGATTTGCGCCCAAAAAGCACAACCTAATTTGTTATTAATTTTAACGGATGGTGTGCGTCGATCTGAGTTCGGTTGTTACGGGGCGACAAATGGACTGACGAAGAATATCGACACCCTCGCGAGTCGCGGTGTTCGCTTTACGGAGGCCTACTCTGCGGCGCCCGTAGCTTTATCCTCTCGCATGGCTCTGCTCACCGGGCAACACCCAGTTCGATTCCGTGTCGCAGACAGTTCCCGAAATGGTTTGCTTTCGAAATCATATCGTCTCAGGGAGGAGCCTGAGTTGGGAACCTACATCAAAGATGCTCCTTCGCTTTTTAAAATCCTTACCAAAGCTGGTTATGATTGCGCCGATTTCGCTGAACTCTCTCCCCAAGCCGGTGTTAAGAAATCACAGAATCTCTCGTCTCAGGGTGAGCGCGTCGTGAATTTCTTGAAAAAAACTCACAAAAAGCCATGGTGCATTGCCGTTTCGTTGGAGGACCCCTCTCCTTGGAAAATAGATGCGGAGGTTGGAAAAATAACTTCAACCTTGGAAACGCTCGGACTTTCCTCACAGACGATTGTGGTTCTTACGTCCACTCACGGAGCCCCTTATCCGGCGGAATTATTACAAACCGCCTCCACTTCCTACCAACCCTTGAATGGTCAGGAAGGGTATCTTCATGAGGGAGGATTACGGGTTCCGCTGATCATCGCTTGGGCAAAACATCGATCCGGCGGATTAGTGACCTCGGAAGCCACCGTGACGATGGACATTTTTGCAACACTGGTCGAAGCCGCTGGAGTTAATGCCCCGAGTGATCTCATCAGCAAATCTGATGGGTTGAGTTTGTTTCCCGCCATGCAGGTCAATGGTAAACTTCCAAGAGATTTTCTTTGCTGGCACTTGCCTCATTACGGGAGGTTTGGAGGAGAACCAGCTTCCGCGATTCGCATGGGGAATCTCAAACTTATCCAGTTTTACGAATGCCCGCGCGAGGAATTTTTTGATCTTTCCAAAGACATCGGAGAACGACGTAATATCGCGGATTCTCGCAAGGAGGACTTGGTAACTCTACGGAATCGGCTTGAGGCTTGGAAGCAGGCTCTGGGAATAACGAAGATCGAACCCAATCCCAATTATTCCGCAACCGCTTCGGCGGATAAATCAGGAATAATAGTTTTATCCGGATCTCAAGCCCAAGTTCATGGCACATTGATTCGTTACGAGCCGCAGCCCCATAAAAACACCGTTGGCTATTGGGCGAATGGTAAGGATTGGGTAAGTTGGCAGTTCATTATTGCCAAACCAGGCCGGTATGAAATCGAGTTGCTTCAAGGTTGCGGCACGGGTGGCGAGGGAAGTGACATGAGCCTCAGCATCGGCAATGAAACGCTGCGTTTTGTTGTTCAACAAACAGGCCATTTCCAAAATTTTGTCTCCCGTAAATTAGGTCAACTCAGGATCAATGAAACTGGCCTACAGACTCTGGCACTTCGTGCGGAAACCAAACGAGGCGGTGCGGTGATGGATGTCCGCCAAATTCGTCTGATTCCAGTCGGCTTATCCTCGTCTTCACTCGTTAATCCCCACCCATAACAGCGAGGAATTCTCGAACACTTGATAAGAACTCGCCCTGTATCATTCGAGGACGTAAACCCTTAAATGGAGAATTGCCACCCAATCCTTGCCTGAGTATTATCAAGGGGAGTATCGACCCTATAGCTCAAATGGATAGAGCTCGAGTTTCCTAAACTTGAGATCCAGGTTCAATTCCTGGTGGGGTCACCATTCTGAAATCAGTGACTGTGGAACCATTCATGGGGTTCCGATGGGGCGAAACTATTTCAACGCGGTATAGACCCGGTGAACATCCTCGTGATCATCGATATCGCTGAGAAATTCGATGATATCCTTCCGCTCAACATCACTGACTTCCACCGGGTTTTTGGCGTTGTAACCCAGTTCAGCCGCAGTGATGATCCACTTCCGCTCCGTCAACGCTTTGGAAACATGTTCGACTTCACTGATGGCGCAAGTAAAACGTGCGGCGACATGCCCATGGGGATTATCTGAAGATTCCACCTTCTCCACATTGTCGGCTCCTGCCTCGATGGCTGCTTCATCCAGATCGACTTTTGCATCGGTATGATGAGCCTCGACAACCCCCGCGCGGTCGAACATCCACGCGACTGAACCCATCGTTCCTAAATGCCCTTTCTTGAATAAAACACGGATATCGGAAGCGGTGCGGTTTTTGTTTTCGGTCAGGCATTCCACAATGACGGGAACTTTTGCTGGGGCAAATCCCTCGTAAACCACGGTCTCATAATGAATCTGCTCATCGAGCAAGCCCGCACCTTTTTTGACGGCTCGTTCGATTGTATCGCGAGGAACTGACTGTTTGCGTGCCGCTTCAATCGCGACTCGCAGGCGTGCGTTCAGGTCGGGGTCGGCACCGCCCATTTTGGCTGAGACGGCGATTTCTTTAACGATCTTGCCAAACAGTTGACCTCGTTTTGCCGCTGCATCCAATCGTCCCGCATGCTTCCATTGTGCACCCATATTTTAGAGTTAAAAAAGTTGTCCCGACTGTAAAGCTGCCGGTGAATCGTGGGAAGCGTAATCCCAATCGAACCGAGTTGAGCTCCTATAGAACGCACCAAACAGGTTCAAACTTTTGACGGGCGTTCGTCTTGGATGTAGGTTTTTTCCTTATATTTGATTGCGACAAAAACGAAAATCACAGCGGTGATTACCATTAGAATCGTGAAAAAATTGTAATAAGAAGCACCCGCTAGTTTAGAAGTTCCATCAGGATTTTGGATGAAACGGTTTACGAGGGCTGTGAAGCTGTTCCCCAACGAAACGGAGAGTAGATAAAAACTCATGACTAGGCTTTTCATCCGCTTGGGAGCTTGCGTGTAGGCGAATTCCAAAGCTGTGATAGAAACCATGACTTCTGCTCCCGTAATGAGGGCGAAAGCCAACACCTG
Source organism: Akkermansia muciniphila (assembly GCA_945867235.1). GTDB lineage: Bacteria > Verrucomicrobiota > Verrucomicrobiia > Limisphaerales > SXQI01 > SXQI01. The sequence goes on along the minus strand of CAMBHS010000013.1, from coordinate 17,454 downwards.
CCAGCCAAGCGAGGGTCTGATCCCAGCTGATATTTGCGTTTCCAACCAAGCAGGTATGAGAAAACAGGTCGCCGTCAAAAATAGTCCCATTCCAATTTTACGCAACGGGGTGAGTTTGAAAAATCGGTTGATCGTGGGATATATCAGGTAGTTAAAAATAGGGATGAAGGTCAGCGTGAAGATCGGATTAAGAACTTGAATCTGCGAAGGCAAGGGTTTCCAGCCTAGAAAATTAAGGTTTAGATGTTCCGCTTGAAGCACCCAAGCAGAAGCGGTTTGATCCCAGAGCGACCAAAAAATCGCGGTGAAAAGAAAAACAATCGCCACCTTGGCAACGGAGGAAATCCCCTCTTTGCTAATCGCCTCCTTCACAAATTCAATGCCACCCGGGGGAATATGGACAAATACCTTGCGACCCATCCAAAAAACGAACGTCGCCAATACCATCAACCCCCCCGGCAAACCAAAGGCCCATGCGGGTCCCCAATGCTCCAACATCCATGGGATCAGGAGCGTGCTGAAGGCGGAACCGAAATTGATGGAGAAATAAAACCAGCCAAACACTCTTGAAAGCAAATGCTGATTTGAGGCTCCAAATTGATCGCCAACATGCGCTGAGACGCAAGGCTTGATGCCTCCGGAACCGATGGCAATGAGAGTCAAACCAATGATCATTCCCATGCGGGTATGATCCCAAGCTAAATATAAGGGGCCGGCACAATACACGCAGGACAACAATAAAATAGTTCGGTATTTCCCTAAAAAGGCATCGGCAATTAATGCTCCAAGAACTGGAAAAAAGTAAACCGCACTCACAAACCAGTGGTAATACTCCCGAGCCTTTGCGTCGGTAAGATGGTCCTTTTCCCCCGACGCATTCAGCATGTATTGCGTCATGAAAACTACCAAGATTGATCGCAATCCGTAGTAGCAAAACCGCTCCACTAATTCGTTACCGATAATGTAAGGAATTCCTGCCGGCGTACGCGTCGTCTGGAGGGGTGCTGTCGAATACCCAGTCTTTGGCATAGATTAAACGATTACAAACTACGGAACTATTGTCATGTGAGTCGGCAGACATTTACCGGATAACCTGGGCGATGGCGAGGCTTCAATCAAACATTCTCACGACGATGACAATGCCGAAAGGATAGCTCAACTCCATTTGTTCCGAGCCAACCCAAAAATGAAAGTTCTTAAGAAGTTAATTCACACTTACTTTCAATCACACCTCAAGCAGCACGTTATTACCATGGGTGCATTTCCAATCCTTCTAGGGTTTGTCGGAAACTCCGAGAATTGGTCCCATTGTTTTCCACAGGTGGTTTGCGACAATCTGGTGGCCCTCTGCAGTCGGATGGATTCGGTCGGGTAGATTGAGTTCAGCTTTGCCGCCGACACCTTCGAGTAAAAACGGGAGCAACGCGGATTTTGATTGTTGGGCGACATCCGGAAACACCTTGGAGAATTTTCCCAAGTATTCCTCACCCATATTCGGGGGCATCTGCATTCCAGCAACAATAGTTTTTGCTGTTGGGTTTTTGCTGCGAACCTTTTCGATTATCTTGAGCAAATTCGACCGCGTGGATTCTGGACTCAGACCCCTCAACCCGTCATTCCCACCAAGTTCGAGCAGGAGGAAATCCACTCGTTGATTTAAATACCAATCGATCCGTCGCAATCCACCCGCTGATGTGTCTCCGCTCACCCCACCATTGAGCACTTTCACATTGAGCTTTGCGCTATTGATTTTTTGCTGAATCAACGCCGGAAATGCCTCCTCGCTTTCCACCCCAAACCCAGCCGCTATACTATCTCCCAAGATGAGAAGGTTGAGGCGGTTCGTGCTCGTAGATTGTGCCTGCAGATTTGAGATTGCGATGAACAAAAGGGCGACAATGGGTAAGAGTTGAAACTTCCTTTTTGAAAAAAAGAAGAGAACATTTTTCGCCCAATACGTTGGAGAGATAAGTTGCAGCACGACCCATGCAAATGGCAAAATCGATTCATGTCAATGGATTGAAAACAATTGTCATGCCACGCCCTACCCCAAAAATCGTCGTCCTAGGAGGGATTAATCGCGATTACGTCATTCTCGGCAACCAAATGCCAAGACCGGGGGAAACAATCCTAGGAAATGAATTGTGTATTGGCCCCGGCGGAAAAGGAGCGAACCAAGCAGTTGGAGCAAGGCGACTTGGGGCATCAGTCTGGCTGATTGGTGCGGTTGGGTCGGATGTGGCTGGTGACGCCTTGGTTTCTGGGCTTCAAAAAGAACGAGTGGATGTGACGCATGTCCTTTCAACGCCCCGATCCGTGAGTGGCACAGCCTTAATTTTTGTCGATCATTCCGGCGAGAAAATGATTTCAGCAGTGGCAGGTGCCAACAACTTTGTCACCGTCGCACAAATCAAAAAGGCAATACCTGTCATCGAATCCGCAAACGTCTTGCTTCTTCAACTCGAAATACCGATGCCGACAATTATAGCGGCAGCAAGGGCGGCCTCGCGTGCGGGGGTCACTGTGGTTTTGGACGCAGGACCACCCGTAATCATTCCCGAAGAATTATGGTCTGGCATCCATGTACTGCGAGCCAACTCCATTGAAGCCCATGCCCTCACAGGGCGAAGGATTCACGACGAAAAGTCTGCTCGACAAGTCGGGACCATGCTTCTCAAACGCGGCTTGCGTGCCGTCATTCTTCCAACCGAAAACCGTTCCGATATAGTTCTATGGAACGAAGGTGAGATCATTATCCCTTGGTTTCAGGTCGATGCAGTGGATGCCACAGGGGCAGGGGATGCTTTCGCAGCAGGATTGTCTGTCGGATTGGCAGAAGGATATCACATCGCTGACGCAGCCCGATTCGGGAGTGCGACGGCAGCGTTGAAGACCTTAAAAAAAGGAGCCCAAGCAGGTATGCCGAGTCGCCGACGAGTGAATACATTGTTATCACTTCAAAACTATGTCACTCGGAATTCCCGACCGTTGTAACGCGTTTAAGGAATGGCGGTGGCGTCTTTGAAACGCTTCAAATCGCGATCCCCAATCTTTGCGGGTGCATTCCAAGTTTTGATATTCCTCGTCGTAGGTTCCAACCAACGCCAGAGCTCAGCATGTCCGTCGGCAAATGAAAGCGTGCCCCCATTTCCATGAGTGCTGGCAGGGGCATTTTGCCAATAGTTTTCTGCCACGGGTACTGCAAAATAAGAATCTTCGATCGTGATTGGGCTTTCGTGAATAAAAACCATAGCTCCCGAAGCATGAGGTCTGCGAATATCCGAATACTTTTTGTTCGGTGGATATTTTGGATTAACGAAACTGGTATCTGGTGCGCCGTAAAGCCTCGCATCTGAAGCGTCAGCACCCCCCATCTGACCATTCATCGACCAACTCCTCACGCGCACCACCGCTTTTGCTCCCAGCTTTTCCGGTTTATCATTCGGGCACCGGTAAATGTCTAGTGAGGTGTTGTATTTCCACAGCGAACCATTTTTGAGGAAAGCAGTATTGGTCATCCCAGGTTGACCCGAGCCGACATCGCCGGTGACCCAAGCCCTTGGACTTCCGAGCCAGTTCAGGACGAGCCGATCATCATAATCATCTTTATAAAGTATCCACGCCAACTGCATCTGTTTGAGATTATTGATGCACCGAATGCTGCCAGCTTTTTCCTTGGCCTTCGCAAGTGCCGGAAGGAGCATTCCAGCAAGAATGGCGATAATCGCGATCACCACTAGGAGTTCAATGAGTGTGAATCCTTTTTTCAGGTGGTGGGTTAATGATCGACTGGTGTGCATAAAGGTTAGTCAATAGATTGGATGGTGACATTGCAAATTATTTAATGGGACGATTCCTAGCAACTGTGCGTTTGGCGGCACATCGATACCGATGTGGTTTTAATGGGTTGTAGAAGCAATAGGGAAAAAAGATTCGTAATACATCAATTCCTCACCTGACATCTTCAGTACTGAGCATCATCCAGTAGCAGCTGTCCTCCATTCGCCCTGAGTGGTCAAAGAAACGTGATTTGCATGAATCCTTGTTTTCTGTGAGTTATTAGGATGCTCTGACAGATAGAAAACTAGGGCAGGAGCCTCGGATGTTTTAGAGGAAATCGAGGCGAAATTCCTATGAATCGGAACGAAGGGAAAATCGTGGTTAATCCCCAAACATTTTTTTCATTTGATTTCGGGCTGCATCCTCTCGGGAATTGGGTTTTTCCGAACGGATATAATTGCGTTTAATGATTTCAAACCACTCGCAAAAATTACCAAGTTGTTTATCAAAAACAGGCTCGGCACGGCGATCCCTACATTGATGCGCGATCTGTGAATCAAACGAGATGCAGTTCAAACACACTCGAAGATCGCTCCCACATTGATGACAGTTTTCGCTTCTCCCGGGTTGCCCAGCTAGCGTCCATTCCCAACCACAGTTGTGACAATGGCGTGTCATGGGGTTCTTCGACTAGGCGCGCTCGCGATTGTGACTGAATTTCCCGTTGCGTCGTGTGCGGTTTTGCTGCAACTCAGAGGTGTAAGTGTCGCGGCTATTGGCATGGGAAAGATACATGCCCACGAGGGTGAACCTCTTTGGACGATCTTTCGATGCGTTCGCGACTTTCAACAACAGGCGGCTGACTTTTGAAATCCAACTCACGGGAATATCATGAACGGATTGGGCATTGCGCTCAAGTTGTTTTTGTTTGAACTCAATAAAACCCCCTTGGCAATTGACCTTGTTTCGCACAATTTATGTGCATGGTGGAAATCATTCGCTTCGTGGGAGTGTTAAATGCGGGAGCTTGGTTTGGATCGCTATTGTTTTTTACAATCGCGGCAGGACCTGCCTTTTTCTCCCCTGATATGATGCAGTTGTTGGGTCGTCCCCATGCAGGCGCAGCCGCTCAGGTTGTGATCAACCGGCTATTTATATTGCAGTGCTGGTTTGCAGCCATCGCTATTTTGCAACTCCTGATCGTATGGATTTACACTCAAAGACCAATCCATCGCCCGACGACGATCTTAATGGGAATAATCGTGGCATTAGTCCTCATCGGTGGCAGTTACCTCAGCCCCAAACTCAAATTGTTGCATTTGCAAAAATACGCCATCCAAAGTTCTCCAGCTCAAAAAGCGGAAGCTGCACGGTCTTTTTCCACAATGCATGGAGTCGCTCAATCAGCGAACCTTGTTGTGATCGGAGGAGTGCTTTTCTATTTTTGGCATTTATATCGACAGACCCCCAATGGGAGATTCGTTCCTTCCAACAAATTCAGGACTCCTTCAAATGGCCCGGGCGGATAAGGCTTGGAAGAAAACACACCTCGAAGATTTCGTGATCTGGAAGTTTTGTGTTCTAGTTTCCTTAATTTATCGATTGACAAAGTTAATCCAGTGGGTCTCTTTAAGGGTGGAGGAAGCCCTTAAAGTTCCATTTGTGAACAAGAATATCGTATGAATTCGAACGAATACCCATCGTCCTATGGTGGCAACCAAGGCTATGGCTACAATCAGAAACCGCAGGTCGTTGAGGACACTCTCAAAACTGAGACGATTCAAATCGAACGAAAAATCTTCATTTTCACACTCAAAGACAATCCCAGAGGACGCCTGCTGCGAATCACTGAGGATGTGGGTGGTCGTCGGGATACGATCATCATTCCTGCAACAGGGTTAGAGGATTTTCGACGAGCACTTGAAGAAATGTTGGCGACGTCCATCGCCACTCCGGTTCCCAAGTCCTACGAATAACTGCCCGATGGATGTTTACTCCAGAGGAACCGTTCGTCCTTTGCGTTTTGGCTTCCCTGTGACGGTGACCTTGGTTTTGCGTGGGATGGAGGCACGTTTTACCTTCGCGGTGCTCGCCTTTTTTGGAGTCACTGGTTTTTCACCAATGCGGGGTGCATCCCCCCAAAGGTCTTCCAGTTTGTAGAGTTCTCGAACGTCCTTATTCATGATGTGGACGATGACATCAAAATAATCCAGCACAACCCAGTTGGAGTTAGGTCCACCCTCTGAGCGAGGACTCAGGTTGTGCTCCGTTTTGAGTGTGTCTGTAATTTCCGAAAGTATCGCACGTAGGTGTGGGTCGCTGGTGCCGGTCACGATCACGAAATAATTGGTGATGCTCGAAAATTCTTGAACGTCGAGTATCGCAATATTTTCGGCTTTTCGATTGTCTGCCAAGGCCCGACAAAGGAGAGCCAGTGTTTTTGAATCCATTACTCTTAAACCTATAACCTGATTTTAATTAAAGATAAAGTTGATTCGTCCGGATGTATTCGGCAACTGCGGGAGGGGTCATCAGCCCAATGTTAAGTTGGGATCGGCATCGTTCACGGATTTGAGAGGCAGATACACCGAGTGGAAAACCGGTCAGGTGGCGAGCTCGGAAAGGGGTGGGTACTGGCACAACTGGTTCTCCGGGTCTCGGGATCACGACAAATTCGATCAAAGTTGCCAAAGCCGCTGCTTCCCTCCACAAGGGCAGGTGAGGCACGTGGTCGGCTCCGATCAAGTAATGCAAGGCACTTGTCGGATATTTCTTTCTCAAGCTAAGGACGGTATCGATTGTGTAAGAAATACCGCCTCGTTCGATTTCGACTGAATCGACTTCGGCGTAGGTGCAACCAGCCAGAGCCAGCCGCAGCATGGCGAGTCGGGATGCCGATGGAGCGAGTTGGTGGGTGGGTTTGAATGGCGATTGAGCGGTGGGAATAAAAATGACGCGATCCAAAGCCAATTCTTCGAAGGCAGCTTGAGCCACCAACAGGTGAGCCTGATGAACGGGATCGAACGATCCGCCATAAAGAGCAATTCGATGCATAAGCAAGCAAGGCCAACGGTTAGCAACAACGCCGGATGGTACTGTATCGGTCCTCCAAATGCGCGAGATACTGTTTGGGATCTTGGGCGGAGCGAATTTCCGATTCAGGGTTGCATGATTGGATGCATTGGTTTTCTGTGGCTCGTTTCAACGCTGTTTCTCCCGATAGTTCTCGCATAAGTGCTAGGCCGAGTGTGGCTGTTCCAACCAACCCCGTGGAATTTCCCGCTTCTTGGACGGCGTATTTGGGTAACCAAATGGGTGGTGTCTCTTGAAGATTCGCAGGCTTCCTCCGAGTTAATAATAGAATCCATTCTCGAGTTGAAATCAATACAACGATCAATACCAGCAGCAGAAAAATGCCTGCAACCACAGCGTCGAGATACTGATTAAAATGGAGCAATCGGTTGTTATGCAAGGCAACCGAGGCGATTTTAATGGCTCCGAGTTGACCGGAGGCTGTGGCTTGGGCGAGTGTTTGCTCAAGGGCAGGCAATTTGGTATCCAACTGCCGAGCTAGAGCCAAAAATCCAATACGTGGATCATTGCTGAACATTTTCTGACCTCCTGCTGTCATGGTTACTGTGAGGAGCCAGAGCAGGGGAATGAATGTAATCAAGGCGTAAACAGGATTGGAGTGCTTGGGACGCAGTTCAGCATATGGTTGTTTGCCGATGTGCATCTTCAAAATAATCGTCGTTGCGAGGCACAATGCGATCGACGAAAGCAACTGATTGGCAATTCCGAAGAGGGGCCAGAGTGAATTGATTCCGCCCAAAGGATCACGCACTCCTTGAATCAAAAAATAACCCCACCCTGAGACAACAAGCACACTGGCCAAAGTATTTCCAGAGATCCGTTTCGTGTCCCCGAGCGGTTTCCAAAGATGACCTAACATATCTTGCAACAGATATCGGCCCACCCGCGTGCCTGCATCGAGAGTAGTCAGGATGAACAGAGCTTCGAACATGATGGCAAAGTGATACCATAGGTCCAACCATCGTCCGTTCACGGCTTTGGAAAAAAGATGTGCCATGCCCACAGCTAATGTCGCAGCGCCTCCTGTTCGTCCAAAAAGACTTTTTTCACCGATCTGCTCTGCGAGTTGATCCATCTGTTCGAGCGTGACGGGATATCCTGCTGATTGCACTTTCGCTATGGTGTCCATCGCAACAGCGGTTGCGTCCGCACCTGCGCCTTTGACGTTGATGCTCAAATATACCCCCGGGTCGAGCGTGCACGCCGCAATCAACGCCATGATCGCCACCAAGGATTCGAGGCACATGGCACCGTATCCAATAGGTCGCGCGTATGCTTCTCGCGTCATGATTTTAGGCGTCGTCCCGCTGGCAATCAGGGTGTGAAAACCAGAAATGGCTCCGCAGGCGATGGTGATAAAACAAAAGGGGAAAAGTTTGCCGGCAACCACCATACCTGAACCATCGATAAATTGGGTCACAGCGGGCATTTTCAAATCAGGCAAAACTATAAAAACTCCTGCAACCAATGCAAAAATGGTGCCGAGTTTCATGAAGGTGCTGAGGTAATCGCGAGGAGCGAGAAGTAACCAAACCGGTAGGATGCTCGCGGCAAGCCCATAAAGAATGATCATCCAAGCGAGAGGCTCGGCTCGAACAGTAAAAAACTCTGCCAACCCGGGGTGGGTGTGAACAAATTGACCTCCCCACACCGCCAGCAGCAACAGGAAAATCCCGACGACCGAGGCTTCCAACACTCGACCCACTCGGATGAATCGCAGATATCCTCCCATCAACATGGCAATAGGGATTGTTGCTCCGACGGTAAAAACGCCCCATGAACTTTCGGCGAGTGCCTTCACGACCACCAACGCCAGCACTGCGAGGAGGATCACCATGATCGCAAGAATCGCACTCAAAGCGATCATCCCAGCAGTGGTGTTGAGTTCCTCCTTCACCATTTGTCCGAGTGATTTTCCATCTCGCCTTAATGAACAAAACAATATGACTAAATCTTGAACGGCTCCTCCGAGCACAACCCCAATCAAAATCCAAAGAGTGCCAGGCAAATAACCGAATTGAGCCGCCAACACGGGACCCACCAAAGGACCCGGCCCAGAGATCGCGGCGAAATGGTGTCCGAAAACGATCCATTTGTTAGTTTTGACAAAATCCTTGCCGTCGTCGTGAGCTTCACAAGGCGTTGCTCGGCTTTCGTTTATGGCCAGCACCTTGACAGTGATCCATTTCGAGTAAAATCGATACCCAATCGCATAGGTGCAAAGGGCCGCTATCAATAGGTAAATGGAATTGAGGGGCTCGTGGCGTTGCCAGGCAATCGTGGCGTAGGCACCCGCACCTAGAACTGCCACGAGCAGCCAAATTAAATTGAACAAGATTCGTTTCATGTCACCAAGAGTGTGGACAGGCTAATTAATGACGACTGACCAGAACGATATCAACAGGGAAAGCATGCTAAAAGAATTCATGCAAACGTTGAACGCGCTCGACACTGGGCTATCTTTTGGCATGTTCTAGTAGGTTTTATTATTTGATCATGGCTCAGAAAGCATACGCACAAGCGGGGGTGGATATTGATTTGGGAAATCAGGTGAAGGCTACTTTACCTCAGTTGCTTGCTTCCACGCATCGCACCGAGGTGTTAGGTAAGGTAGGTGGCTTTGGAGGGTTGTTCGCTCTGAACACCAAAAAATATCGTCAACCGATTCTCGTCTCCAGCGTGGACGGCGTGGGCACCAAGCTAAAAATTGCGTTCGCAATGGATCGCCATGACACCATTGGCCAAGATTTGGTGAATCATTGCGTCAACGATATTGCGGTTCTGGGTGCCGAGCCTATTTTTTTCTTGGATTACCTTGGAACCGGAAAATTAGAGCCTCACGTTTTCACCGCGATTATCAAAGGTTTTGCGAAGGCCTGCGTCGAAAATGGGTGTGCCCTTATAGGTGGCGAAACCGCGCAAATGCCAGGATTTTATCAGCCGGGAGAATATGATCTCAGTGGCACGATCGTTGGCGTGGTTGAAAAATCAAGGATGCTCGATGGCAAAACGATCAAGTCTGGCGATGTAGTGATCGGGATCGCGTCAAGCGGGTTGCACACGAATGGATATTCTTTGGCTCGACAAATTTTATTTGAAAAACTGGGACACACTCCCAAGTCCCAATTGCCTGAATTGGGAAACAAGACAACCCTCGGGGAAGAATTACTTAAGGTTCACGTGAGCTACGGTTCGATCGTTCAACGATTGATCAAGAAATTCAATAAAGACGGAGCCCCTCGGATCATCAAAGGCTTGGCGCATATCACGGGAGGCGGATTTGTGGATAACATTCCTAGGATTCTCCCCAAGAAATGCAATGTCCAGATTTACAAACATTCATGGCCCTTGTCGCCTCTATTCCAAATTCTAAAGGATCAGGGGGGCGTTCCCGAGGAGGAGCTTTACCAAGTGTTTAACATGGGAATCGGGATGACTGTCATTGTGCCTGAATCCGAAGAGGGATCCGTCATTAAATTGATCCGTGCGTCAGGTCATGAAGCGTGGACCATCGGGCAAGTCATCAAAGGAACGGGAATTGTAGAAGTCGTTTGAGGGTTGATCTTTAGCTTCTAAAAAGTATTTAAATAAAAAGCCGATCCCTTAAGTGGGATCGGCTTTTGTTTGATGAAGCTACCGAACGATTATTCGGCCGGACTCTCCGGTTTTATATCAATTTTCGTAAAGGGATTGTGACCAAAGCCGTTTTCTTCGGACGCATTCGTTGCGATTTTTTTATTCGCCTTGTTCGGGCTTTTTACCGGAGTTTGTTTTGTTTCAGGGGTTGGAGCTTGATCGGGTTGATCCTCTCCATCCTCGCTCTCTTCCGGTTCGTTGTCGGTCATTTCCTCGAGTTCGCCCTCGTTCGGATTCTTGGCTCGTTTATTCCGGGGCAATGGACTGATCATGACGTTGATCCCTCGGCCGATAAGCTTCGGTGGTGCATCAGGATGGCCAAATGGGGTGGACTTGGTAACGAACACGCGGATGCGCTCAAAGCCAATTTCTTGGTGAGCCATTTCGCGTCCTTTGAATCGAAGCACGACTTTTACCTTCATGTCTTCGCACAAAAAGTTGATCGCGTGCGCGAGTTTTACTTCGAAATCATGTGGATCGATCTTCGGGCTCAGTTGGATCTCCTTCACCTTATTCGCGTGTTGGTGCTTTTTGGAGTCCTTTTCTTTTTTAGCCTGTTCGTATCGATACTTGCCGTAGTCCACCAATCGACAGACAGGCGGAACTGCATTGGGTGCGATTTCTACCAGATCGACGCCTTGATTGCGGGCTTTTGTCAGGGCATCCCCTAAAGGGATAATGCCCATGAGCTCGCCATCAACACCAATAACGCGCACCTCACGGGCACGAATTTTTCCATTGATTCTGACGAATGAAATGGGAGCCGAGTTGCGGGGAGGAAACGGGCGGCTCAAGCCACCCTCGCCGGTTGAGATTTATCCATGTATCTGTCGTTTGATCTTCATTAGGTGCGGACTACCCGCCCTTTCGTTGGTGAGTGAGACAAAAAGCGAGCGGTTTGGCAAGCTGCAATTGTAAAAATGACGGTAAAGTTTTTTGGTGATGAGAAGCTAAATTCATGACACGGCAGTTCCTGCAGCGCGTTTTTCCATGATGGCAGCCACAATTTTCTGCGTGAGTTCGGGTTTATCCATCATCGATTGGCGGGCAGCATCGCGCCCTTGGCCTATCAGTTCTCCTTGGAACTGCAACCATGCTCCTTTTTTATCGATGACCCCATCGGCAATTCCGACATCCAGAATGCTCGATTCCTTGTTGATTCCTTGGTTGAAAATGATATCAAACTCCGCTTCCGCAAAAGGTGGAGCGACCTTGTTCTTGACGATCTTGACCCTCACATGATTTCCGATCGCATTGCCGGCAGCGTCCTTTATCGTTTCCTTCCGTCGGATATCCATTCGGACAGAAGCGTAGAATTTTAACGCTTTTCCGCCGGGAGTGGTTTCGGGATTGCCAAACATGACGCCTACCTTTTCACGCATCTGGTTCGTAAAAATGCAGGCTGTTTTTGCTTTGCTTAAAATTGCTGTGAGTTTCCGCAAGGCTTGCGACATCAATCGTGCTTGCATCCCCATCGTTGCCATTCCCATTTCCCCTTCCAACTCGGCCTTCGGAACCAACGCCGCGACAGAATCGACCACGATGACGTCTAACGCGTTTGAACGCGCCAGTGTCTCACAAATGGTCAACGCTTCCTCCCCTGAGTCCGGCTGGGAGACCAACAATTCATCGAGATTCACGCCCAATTTGCGAGCGTAGTTTGGATCCAAGGCGTGTTCAGCATCAATAAACGCTGCCAATCCCCCCGCTTTTTGGGCGTTGGCAATGACATGTAACATCAATGTGGTTTTTCCTGAGGACTCGGGTCCATAAATTTCTATGACCCGTCCACGTGGAATTCCCCCCACGCCAAGGGCTAAATCAATCGCCAACGACCCCGTTGAAATGACGTCGATTGCCACTTTATAAGATGATCCCAATCGCATAATGGAGCCGTCTCCATACGCTTTCGTGATCGAAGAAATCGCTGCTTCCAAGTCACGCTGGCGAGTGGCTGGCGATCGAGAACCGTCTGCGGAGGTTTCGCTTTTAGACGAATGTTTCTCAGATTTTTCCGCCTTATCAGATTTTGGAGGCATAGTAGAATGAGTCGATGGCTTTCGTTTTGTTGAGTTAGAGTTTACCGAAGCCGCTGGAACGGTCAACGTCGTCGTAGTGAAAATATCCGGGCTTAAGATTCCGGAAGCAGGAGTCATTATTGCATTCATATTCACTACAACCCTACCGGAGCCGGATGGACAAAGGCTGTCCTATCCAATAATTATATCGATAATCTGAAGACCTGTGCCGTGTGATCCAACACTCCTTCTTTTTTCGTTTGCTATTGGAGAACCATTGTTCCGCTCGACAGAGGAGTTGGAGGATGTCTAAGCTACGCAATGAATCTAACTCCTCTTGCCTCATTACTCTTAGCCGTTGGTATTGTCAGCCAAGCTCTTGCAGCGGAAAAGCCTTTGCGTGCGATGCTTGTTTTAGGCGGGTGCTGCCATGATTATCCAGCACAAAAGGACATCCTTAAAAAGGGGATCGAGGCTCGTGCCAATGTCGTGGTGGATGTTGTTTACTCTGCGGACACTAGCACCAAAGCCCGATTTGAAATGTATGAGAAGGCCGATTGGGCAAAGGGTTATGACGTCGTGATTCATGATGAGTGCTCGTCCGATGTCAAAGAAATGCCTTACGTGCAGAATATTTTAGCGGCTCACAAGACTGTGCCTGCTGTCAATTTGCATTGTGCGATGCATTGCTATCGGACAGGAACCGATGATTGGTTCAAATTTGTAGGCATTCATTCCACCGGCCACGGTCCCCAAGAGCCCATTGCCATTCATTTTGTGGATACTACTCATCCGGTGACAAAAGGAGCTACGGATTGGACCACCGTGAATGAAGAGCTCTACAACAATGTGAAAATCTTTGATACAGCGCATCCTTTGGCTCGGGGCAAGCAGATCATAAAACAAAAGGATGGCACAACCAAGGAAGTGGAAACGGTGGTTGCTTGGGGTAATCAATATGGTTCTACCCGGGTTTTCAGCACCACTCTGGGTCACAATAATGCAACCGTCTCGGACGCTCGCTACCTGGATATGGTGACGCGCGGTTTGCTTTGGTCCTGCAATCAACTCAACGCCAAATACCTCATACCGTTGGGTAAGTAGGGTTCCTCCGCATTTTCACGGGTTAGGATTGGCACTCGGGGCAGATTCCGAAGAATTCCAATTTGTGGCTTAGTTTTTTAAAACCACTTTCTTGGCTGATTTGTTTTTCGAGTGCGTTCGGAAAACATTGCTCGATCTCGACCACGGTTGTGCATTCGGTGCAGATCAAATGATGGTGGTGATCTTCGCTGTTCCCACGCACGAGTTCGAATCGAGCGGCTCCATCTCCAAAATCGAACCTCCGCACCAATCCCATTTTTTCCAACAGGTGCATGGATCGATACACCGTCACCAGATCACAAACCCCATCCGGCAACAATGCCATGATTTTTTTATTGGTTACGGGGTGTGCCTCCCGGCGCATGACTTCCAATATGGCTTGGCGAGGGCCGGTGATTTTTTGCGATTTTTCGCGAAGACGCTCCGTCAGATCATCTAGTTTTATAGGTTCCTGGTGGTTGTGATGGCATGGGCGACTCATGGATCAGGAAGTTTGACGGAATGGGTTCGGGAGCAGTTTTGAATAGATTGTCGAACAGATGAAGAGGGCGATGCAGGTGAGCACGATACTGGCGCCGCTTGGGACGTTGAGTTGCCAGGACAAAACGGTGCCCCCAAAACATCCGATGAACCCAGCGATCACGCTAAGAATGATTTGTTGTCGAAGATTGAGGCTCAGGGGACGAGCAATCGCGGGTGGAATGACGAGCAACGAAGTGACGAGGACGATCCCGAGAAGCCGGATGCTCAACGCAACCGTCACCGTGAGAAGAAGCACGAAACCGTAGTTAAGTTTTTTTACATCGACGCAATTCACCCTCGCTAGATCTTCATTGACCGTCATCAAAGTGATCGGTGTCAACCATCGCCATAATCCTAAACCCACGATACCCATTAGAATTGCCGCGATGATCACGTCCTGCCATTCCACCGCCAATATATCTCCGAACAAATAACTATGAAGCTCCCCTCGATTACTGCGAACAAGGCTGAGGATCAGGATTCCAACCGCGACGGAACCTGAGAGCAACAAGGCCATGATCGAATCGGTGAGTAAATCGGTATGGTCTTTCAACCAGATCATCGCCGCTGCCACAACGAGGCTGAACAAAACCATGGGTATGGTAAGATTAGTGAGCCCGAGCCAAATGCCGATTGCCAAGCCGGCAAGTGCCCCGTGGGCGATGGTATCGCTAAAGAAAGAGAGTCGCCGTGCGGTCACGAATACGCCAAGCAACGCGCAAAGCGGCCCCAAAAGGATGGACGCTGCGAGAGCGCGTTGCATATAAGCCTCACTGAGCATGATGGTGGTGATGATAGGGGGCGACGTGAATGCCGTAGGCTTGTTTCAATGAATCTGCATTCATGACTTGTTCGGGGGTGCCTTCACAACAGATCACCCCGTTCAACGCATACACCCACGACGCATGGCGATAAACCATGGAAAGATCGTGTGAAACAAGAATGACCGTGAGTTTGTGCCGTTGATGCACTCTCCCGATCATTTCGTAAAACGACTGTTCACCGGGGGTGTCCACTCCTGCTGTCGGTTCATCAAGCAATAGGAGATCGGGTTCTTGTAACAAACTAAACGCAATCAAAACGCGTTGAAGTTGCCCCCCGGAAAGCCCGGCCATCGGGCGTTCTAGCAACGGTTCAACACCCATTTCCACGAGGGTCGGGCGTATGGCATCGGCGACCGCTCGGCGTGATTGCCACAACCAAGAATGCGTCTGTTTAAGGCGTAAAGCCAAAAATTCTCGCACGCTCAACGGAAAGCTGCGATCCAGCGAAAGTTTTTGGGGCACGTAACCGACCCGAGACATTACGGACGATAAATCCGAGGTTCCAAAAAGTCGCACTTCTCCCGCATCCAACCGTTGGAGACCTAGGATGCTGCGCAATAACGTGGTTTTTCCTGAACCATTCGGTCCGATCAACGCCACAATTTCACCCTGCGGAATGCGCAGCGTGACCCCACGTAGGACACGGGTGCCATTGAACGCGACCTCCCCTTGGATGACCTCCACAACCGGTGAATTTGGAGAGTTGTCCCCTGCACGAGGTGGTTGTTGATGGCCGCAACTACAGGGACTTTTGACGCGATCCGCTGGGTTCAATAAAGATTTAGAGGGTATTGGGTTCACTGGGGCGGACTCCCGAGTTCGCGAACCAAGGTGTCAGCATTTCGCCGCATGGCAGCCTCGTAGGCCCCGGGTTCGAATAAACCACTTTCCAAAGTATCCAACACACCAACTTTGATTTTGAGATCTGCGGCGATGCGTTCAGCCATGCGTTTTGGGGAGTTTATTTCGGCAAAAATAACCGCCACTTTCTCCTTCCTCATCGTCTTCATGAGTTCTCCGAGATAGCGGGGTGGCGGAGGCACATCAGGAGATTGTTCGAGCACCCCTACAATTTTCAATTCGTAAGCACGCGCAAAATAAGCAAAGGCATTATGAATCGTGACAAAGGCGCGATCCTTAACCGGAGCGAGCTTGAGACGGAGTTCCGCATCTAAAATGTCCAACCGTTGCCTCAAGGCAGTCGCATTGGTGGCGTAGTAGGCGGATCGATCAGGATCGGCATTTTGAAAAGCAAGCAGCACATGGGTCGTCGCTCGTATCATGAGTTTGGGATCAAGCCAAATATGGGGATTCGCTTCCCCGTGATGATGTTTTACATCAAGGATCGCCTCATGACTCACGGGGTGGGCTTCCTCGATGAGGGAACCTTCCAGCCCGTCGCTGAGGTTTACAGAAACCAGACCTGGATTTGATTTAAACGCCTTTTGCAACCAGTCCTCCAAATGAAGCCCATTTTGAACGACAATTTGCGCCGCTTTAATTTTCCGAAGATCACCTGCGGTCAGTTGGTAATCGTGAGGACCGACCCCAGGGGGTAGAAGATTATCCACCGTGGCCTGATCCCCGGCGATGGCACTCGCCACGGCGTAGGCGGGAAAAAAGGTCGTGATGATCCGTAATCGCTTCGCAGGTTCAGCCCCGTTAATGTTTCCTAACGTGCAAAGCAGAAGGAACACTGCGGCGTAGCGCATGAAATTCCGAACGGTAACTTTTGACGGCATGATCCAACAAGAACGCATGATGTGGATGCGAACTTAATCGAGTCTCCCTCCTTATGCAAATCATTTGCAATAAGGCCCGCAAAAAAAAGCCACCCCGTTTTTGTGCGGAGTGGCTTGAAAAAGGAAAAAGGTCTTACTTCATCAAAAGCATTTGCCGAGCCCGTTTGATGGCGCGGTTCAATGCACGTTGATAATGCGCAGGAAACCCCGTGTATTTACGCGGCAAAATGCGACCCGCATCCGTCACGAATGTGCGGAGAAGGTTTACGTTTTTATAATCCAAGGCATCAACCGTGAAATCGATTTTTGGCTTGGGGCGATGGGTGCGGGTTTCGGTCCGTGTTCCGCTGCGATCGCTCTTCTTGTCTGTTTTAGTTTTGCGAGGCATAGAATTACTTGATTTCGCGGTGAAGCGTATGGCGGCGGAGGAAAGGGTTGAATTTCATTTTCTCCACCTTTTCAGTCTGGAGTTTTTTATTACGTGAGGTCAGGTAGCGGGAAGGGGGTTTACCCTCTTTGCGCGCTTCGCTGCATTCTAAGGTTATTATTTCTCTTGGCATCTGCTAGTCTTTCTCTTTCGCTGGTTTTTCTTCTGCCTCGTCATCCTCCTCCACTTCGGGTGCGGTCGCGCTATCCACGCTGCCGAGTTGTCCGAGCCGACGCTGACGCAATGCTCCTTCTTTTTCGAGTTGCGCCTGGGCTTCCACTGTGAACCGAGTCCACGGGATGGCGTCT
>CAMBHS010000012.1 GCA_945867235.1 Akkermansia muciniphila | reverse complement strand
TCATCCAAAACAACCTGCTCATCCCCGTCCGGCAAACGATACGACTTCGACATGTCCAAAACCTAAAAAAGTTGGGAACCTGTGTCCAGTCAAAAACGCCGCCAACCAACCCGTAGTGCGCTTTCACACCTTCATGAGCCAGCCATGGATGAGGCGAGATCCAACCTTGAATTCTTTTTATAACGGTTCTTTTACCGTGGTGATTCGATCCAACGGCACCGAGTCTAATTTCTGAATTCTCCCGCCGGGCCACACGATTTTAATCTCATGAGAAGTAGTGTTCGTTCCAAGTCCAAAAGTTATGGGAAGTTCAGATTGAGAAAGGTAACTGCGCGTGGGCATGACTTGGCGATGCTGAGTTTGATCCAAAATTCTGAGGGTCACTCGCGCCCCGATCGCGGAACGGTTCGAAGACCTGCCTTCCAATTTCAAGCGCACCCAATGATGCCCCAATTGATTATCGTTCCGTAACAGAAGCGGTTTGCTACCTGTTTGGACGATGATGGCATCCAGATCACCATCGCCATCGATGTCCGCAAAAGCTGAACCTCGACCCACGATGGGTCGAAATAGATCACTACCGGTTTGATTGGAGGTTGGAACGGCAAAATGTCCAGAAGGGCTTGGACCACGATTCCAAAAAAGTTGAGCCGGTTGTGCGTATTGCTGGCTCGATTGGAGTTTATTGATTTCCTGTTCAAGGTGCCCGTTGGAAGAAAGCATATCGAGGTGGCCATCGAGGTCGTAATCGAAGAAAAACACACCAAATTTAAGCAGGAGACGACTGGCTGGACCAATCCCTTCCGTGATCGCTTCGTCGGCAAATTGCAGAGCGTTACTTTGACCGTTTAATGCATTCGCTTGAGAAACATAAAGAGCGGTCATCTCGTTGGCAAAATTTCCGATGACAACTCCAATGGTGTCATCATTTCTAAAATGACCGGTGTCAATTCCCATCGCCCCGCGAGTGGCTCCGTAGCTGTCAAAGGCGATTCCTGATGAAGCTCCTATTTCTTTGAAGGTTCCGTTCCTTTGGTTGTGAAAGACCAAGTTTTGAACCGTATCATTAGCGACCACCAAGTCTATCCACCCATCGGCGTCGAGATCAACGGGAGCAACTCCAAGTGTTTTAGCCGTAGGCAAGCCTGTCGAAGGATTCTTGATTTGTAATCCGCTGACGGCGGAAACGTTGGAAAAAGTTCCATTGCCATTGTTGTGGTAAAGATAAGGAAAGGTGCCGCCAAAATTCATCGGTTGCCCATAAGCGCGTCCGATACCCACGAGTTTGTAGCCGACTTCAAAATCGATGTCACGGGACCATTGGACATACTGTCCGACATATAGATCCAAATTGCCGTCGTTATCGTAATCAAAAAATGAACATGCGGTTCCCCAGTCTTGAGGAGATCCTCCCACCCCCGCTCGGGCGGTGACGTCTTCAAATTTTCCACCGCTTTTATTGTGATAAAGGCGTGATGTCCCCACGCACGAAAGGAAGATATCCGTGAGGCCGTCATTGTCGAAATCACCTACCGCCACTCCCATTCCATAGAGCGATACATCAAGACCGGAACCTGCAGTCACATCAGAAAAGTGTCCCTTGCCATCATTGCGATAGAGAGCGGGCGTTGTGAGTTTGGGTTTCAGTGCACTAGGCCAGGACTGTGCATTCACAAAAAATAAATCTTGAGCCCCATCGTTGTCGAAATCTAAGAACGCCACAGCCCCGCCCATCGTTTCGGGAAGAAGTTTATCTCCGGTCGCCCCATTGTTGTGGGTGAATTCGATTCCGGAAAGAGTGGAGATGTCTTTGAACAGCACTATGGGAATGTTTGCTGGGGCTTCCGCTTTAATTTCAGGTGCAACCAGGGGGGTGACCTGGATGGCAACGGGGGCGGGTTTACGGGTGATAGTCCAATAAAGAATAAATGCACCTGTAACCAAAACGACCAGCGCGATGGCCGACCAACGGAACATACGGGTAATAAAAGCATCATCATAATGTGACACCTCCTCGGATTCAGGTTCCGAAGGTAATTGTTCAGGGTCAGTTGGTTTCATTGTCGAGCCGTTTGCCGCAAAATTGGAGGTGTTAGTTCGAAAGCGCCCACTCGGTGGAGGGGGTAGATCACGATCGATTGTGCCGCATTATCCGCAGCAGGATTCGCGCGACGAGCAATCGCGATAGCCTTGTCTCGTGCATTGTCATCCGGGCGATATTTCTCGTGCTGGAGTTGATGAAACGTCGCCTTTTCTTGATTGGCGGTGTTGCGGTAGAGCAATGATAAATTGTAATGAGCAGTCAGATTTTCGGAATCTAAGGCTAATGTTTTTTGGAATTGCGCGATGGCAGCCTGCATTAATGTCTGCTGTCTCTCGGGGTTATTTCGTTCTTGTTTTGAACGTTCAAACAGAGTCTGGCCGAGTTCGTTGATGACTTCGTAGTCCTTACTGAAATCAAACCCGCGCTTTTCAAGCTCTGGGTATTTGTCCTCCAAAATGCTTCGGAATTCTTTGATCGCCTGATCCAAATAACCGTTCTGTTTGTTGACGAGTCCATTCAACCAAGCGACAGTCCAGCGAGGGGCGGGGGGATCCGATCTATCAGCGCGTTGCAAGGCACGCACCGCCTCTTCCAAGCGACCTTCCTTGAAATAAACGCGTGCTAAATTGAGTGGGCCATCAGCTTTCTTCAAGTTCTCAACCTGTTCAAATGCGTGCGCTGCTTGGATCAATTCTCCTTTTTCACTTCCTTTGTCGCCTTCCAATAACAGTCCAATTCCATAATCATTCCAGCGCTGCCAAAGTTCAATTTTCGAGGGATTGTTGGTTGCGATTTCAGACCCACCGGTGACGGTGAAGCGGACGATGTCGGAGGCTATGGTTGTGATCGGGAGGTTGTTGGTCGTGTTTTTTCCAGCGACATGTTGCATGTAGGTCGTGTCGAATTTCCTATATTGCAATTTAACTTCCACAGTAATTTCTCCAATCGCATCGGGGGGCACTTCCAACGCATAATGAATGACTGCGGCTGCTCCTGGTCCTATCTGATGATTGTAAAGGGGCGTAAAAATATCCTGAGGATTCCGACGGTCAATCCGGTTGCCATTTTTATCGAGCATGTAAATGTTCAAGAAATGGGACCATGGATCAACTTCGTTGTAAGGACCGAGTCCCCCATTTCGACCAATGACCCGACCTTGATTCGTGACCTTGGCATCCACCCAAATCTCATTGGAGTCCGCTGTGCCTTGGGTTAAGGGATGGCCGAGTTTGAGTGTTCTCACGACAGTTTCTATGAGGTATTTACGACCTCGCTTGAGAGTGGGAACCTCTGGGCGCAATGGTGCCAATAAAGCGTCATCCACTCCTCCCCCCTCCTTGAGTCCAAAAATATCGATGCGTGCACAATCCTTAAGAAATTCCTGCTGTCGCTTGACGCTTTCCATATCGCCGCGAAGGAAGGGGATTCCTGTGTTTGCGGCTGGAAAAAAGTGATCATGGATGCTGTTGACGTTGGTGCCGGCGAACATTTTTGCTCCAAAATCTTTCGACGGTTGCAAGGGCATATGACAACTAGCACAGTTCTCCTTGGCAACAGGGGGATAGTAAAAGCTGCGTGCGTTATGGCCGGAGACTCCGCTCAACAGGAACGTGTCATAGTGGTTCTGACCCCGGAGCCATTCTTTATAGTGATTCAGGGCGTAAGGAATGCTGACTTTGTGGCAAGTCGAACAAAACTCAGCAGATTTGTGGAGAGGCTTGAGAAATGTTTTTTTATGAAACTCAGGTTTTGCTTTTACCATCTGCTGGTTCAAAAACTGGAGAATCGAATTAGTGCTGAAGGCGAAAGGATAATGGATCGGTTCATCTATTGTGTAATCCGCATTGCCGATGGTGGAATTCACATGCGAGATGGCATGGCATGCGGTGCAAGTGATCCCAGCTTGGGAGGTTGGATGATGCACGTCGTCAAAATTTTTATCATCAAATGCTCCGCTGAAAAATGGCACTGGGTCGTGACATCCCGCACACCATCGTGCGGCCTTCACGGAACCATCGCGTTCCAATGCAACTTTTCGAGTCTCGCGAACACTAAAAAGGTAGGGTGGATTGTTGAACGAGCTGAAATGGTGGGAGCTGTGGAACCAACCTTTGTAGGCATCCTGGTGACATTTAAGGCAGTAATCATCCATCATCAGGGATTTAGCGGGGATAAAATTTCCTGAGGCGGTGCGCGCCATTGATGGTTCAAAGTATTGGGTTCCTTCCTTGGGTCCCACCACATTCCATTTTCTTGGATCCTGTTTATGCATGAGAACCATCGCTCCAACCACGACCGTGACGGCTGCCGCCCAACTCAATCCGGCCTTCCATCGGATGCGTGGTCCGGCAAGGCGATGCAAAATATACAACCAAACGGCCAGCAACGGGGTGATGACATGAGCCCAATAGGTGAACGATCGGGACGCACCGACTAATTTAAATGACCCGATGCGTGTGAGAGCGACACCAGAAAAAAGGAGAATGATAGCGACAACAAACAGGGCATAACCCACACGCACAGCGCGACGATTAGGGCGGTCGTGCGCGTTAAGAATGTGTCCAATACCAAATAAAATCACTGGCAGAATCAACACCATTCCCAAGGCGAGGTGCGCTAGGAACATGATTTGGTAAAAATAATTCTGGTAGACCTGTTTCGTGATCCATTCCAGAAAGGTGATGCTCATCAAATAAGCGGAATTGGCTCCGAGTATGGCAAACATCCCCAGGCAAAAAACCAAGAGAACCCGCAATCGGGGTCCTACGGCCCGCACATACCTACGCTTGAGCGGCGTTTCTAATTCGGGTTGTCTCATGTATTTGCGGTATCCACTCGCGGCAACCAGGAATGCTGTGAATGGAGTATTTGATGGTGCTGATAATGAATGGTTTCAACGCTAGGATCAACCGGATTTGGGGTGGAGCGGCCTTGTGACGGGGTGATGTGGATGTAAGGCGTGATCATGCCGATCTGCGCCGGTGGGTATGGAGGGCTCAAGAGTGAGAAAATTAACTGGCCATCTCTAAATCATGGTAGATCGCGTCATTGATCGCGTTGGCTCTTTTCTGGTGCAGGATTTCACCGGGGCGCCCATTACATATCCAAGCCACAACCAGATTGTTTTTTGGATCTGCAAAGGCACACGAACATTGGTTTCCGCTATGCCCAAAAGTTTCCGGTGAAGCATGAATTCCATAGGTGTAGGGGAGGGAAAGAGGCCCCTTTTGGAGGGGCTGAATCAAAAAACCGTAGCCCCCATCAACCTGTCCTTTCAAAGTGTGGTCGTATAGCCCCGCACGATGTCGGGATGTAAACTGTTGGATCATCGATTTCGAGAGAGTAGAACCCTTCGGTTCTCCGTATCCTAGCAACGATTCATAGAATCGGCCAAGATCGCGAATCGGTCCCCGAACATTGCTCCCAGGACGCTGACGCTGGAGGAAATCGATGCTATTCCATTCATTGTGCGCCTTTTGTTCGCCGCCCCATGTGTTGTAGAGCGAAGGAAAATTGGCGATCGAAAGGTCTGGGGATGTCGTGGGAATATTTAATTCTGTCTCTGACATTCCCATCGGTCTCAATAATTCTCGGTGAATGAATTCGGTGAAGGAACCTCCGGAAAGTCGTTGGATTATTTCTCCGAGAAGATACCAACTGCAGGCAATGTGATAGCCCGCTTTTTCCCCGGGTATCCACGAATTTTCCAAGGGGGTTCCACAGATCGATTCGATCATTTCATCCCACGGTAATTTTTCATCCAATTGATCCGCCGTGCGGAACCCCCCTGTGTGCGTGAGCAGGTGGTGCAGGGTGACGGACTCTTTTCCTCCTAGGCTGAATTCTGGGATCAATTCACGAACTGGCGTGTGAACCGGAATTGATTTCTTCTCCAATAATATTCCAAGCCCTATCGCGGTGAGAGGTTTGCCGACAGAGAGCCAGAGTAATCGGTCATGAATCTCCATCGACACATTGGGTGAGGACTGCCCTAGGGAGGTATCGAGCTGGGTTTGTCCTCGTACTGAGATGTAGATTTGGGCGCCCAAATGGAGTCCTTCTATAATTCCATTTTCGAAGGTCTGTCTGGTGTGTTGAAAGGTGGAGAACTCCTGCAACATCGTTGAATCATGAAGGGCAGTTGAGGATCGTCACAACAAAAAAGGCACCCTTGCGGGTGCCTTCGTGTTGCAGAAAAGATTGAGCGATTACGGCTTCAAATCCTTAATAGTAATTACTTTATAGCCACCGATCGCCTTGAAGTAGAGAAAGAGGCCGAGGTAAATCGCCGCCATGATGGCTGGGATGAACGAATCCGCTTTCAAGGTGTTCCGGTCCCCCATGATGCTGGAGGCGTGCACCGCTTGTTCAGTCGGTGTCAATTTGGAGGACGCTGACCAAGTCCCATTGGTGCCAGCTTTGGTCAGTTCCGCGCGAGCTGCGTTAAGTTTGGTCTGAACATCACCCAATTTTTTTGGATCCAAAGGGGTGGCTTCTGCAAAGAATAAAAACGTGGTTGGTTTCGCCGCTTTATATTCTGCGAATGCTGCGGGGTTGGTCTTTTGCAGGTCTTCACTGGAGAAACGATCCTTCGCATAGCCGAGACCGGGGGAGCCGATCAAACCGGCACTCATCATGCCGATGCCGCCCATGATCGAGATAGCCACAGCACCCGAGCGAGGAAAGCGATCCGACGCAACCGCCAGCATCGTGGGCCAGAAGAATGTTTTCGCAATGCCGTAAACCGTCAATGCCAACAAAGCATAACCAAAGCTATTGACGCTACTAACCATGTTTAGTCCCACAAATCCTAAAACCGAACTCACCAACAGAATGCCGATGGGTTTGAGTCCAAGCTTTGTTTCAATGAAGTGTGCGCAAAAGCGAAGGAGGAACATTGTGAGCGAGGTGAAAACGAATAACACCTTGGACTCGGGTGAGGTAAGTATGTTACCCGTGATATTTTGAATCCATCCGTCAGTCCCCAATTCCACTGCTCCCACCATGGCATGTAAGATAAACAGAACGAAGAGCAACACTGCGCCGAATGAGAATCTCGTGGCAAATGCGACAACACCGAGTAATCCTAGACCAATAACAATGGTGATGGTGTTATCCAATCCGAAAGTTCCTTTGAAAAAGAGTGCCAGCAATGTGCAGGCCACCGCACCGCCGAGAATGCCGACGTCCTTCAACATATCGCCAATTCCCAATCCACTTTGAGCAGCCTCTGATTTTGGAAATTTTTGTCCGAAAAACATGATCCCATAAAGGATAGTGGGCAAAAGGAACAGGCTCAATTGAACCTTCCAAGACATTAGGTAATGGTCATCCAAAATCCATCCCATCAGCCCACCGACAACCAAACCTCCCGGCCAGCTCGCGTGAAGAATGTTCAGGTAATGAGTGCGGTTTTTCGGGAACAATGTGGCTATCAACGGATTCGCCACAGCTTCCAAAGTGCCGTTGGCTACAGCAAAGATAAACATGCCCCAGAAAAGGAATTGATAGACCTTCGTTTTATCCATTCCCTCCGAGGCTCCAAAAGTCACGAATGCGGAGATGATATGAAGGAGAAAAGCGACCACGACAAGTTTACCGTAGCCGACCTTATCTACGACGATTCCGCCGATGATGATACCAAAACAGAAACCGGTGAAACCGGCTCCTCCAATCATTCCCAACTCTGTTGCAGTGAAGTTGAATTCCCTGCCCCAGTTGTCAAAGATACCGCCTCGAATGGCGAATCCTATCCCTGCGGCGAAGATGGCGAGAAAGCCTGCCCAAAGCAGGCGTTTTGCATTAGATGCAATACCGTTTTCCATAGTGGTTTTTTGGTTTGTGTTTAGGGTTGTTTAGCTTCGAAAATCGGGAATCTTAACCAGTTCTCCGCCCCGCAAGGCAGATTCATGGGCACAAATGCCGCACATCGTCCAGTTGACGGATTGATAAACATCAGGGAAGGAAGAACGTTCCTCCACGATGCTGCTGAGAAATTCATGCACCAAATGCGGGTGTGAACCTCCGTGACCTCCTCCTTGAGTGAAGGATAGGTGTTGGTGCTCGTCGGCATCATACACGCCCTTCGTGGTGAATCGCTGGATCGGTTCAGGGAGTAAATGCGCGTAATCAGGAATTTTGACCTTCTCCACCTTCTCCCCGCCGACATGGAGCACGGGGTCGTCATGCTCTACTAATTGCCATTCGAAGGAAGTATTGGATCCATACACATCAAAGCTTTCTGTGTATTGTCGTGCGGCTCCAAACAAATACCGAGTCACCTCGCAGCCGATGTCTTGATTGCGAATTTTAAAGTGCGCCGTTTCGAATGAAAACGGAGAATTATACTTGGCGATGAGGGATTCATCGATGCGTCCCGAACCTAGGCACGAGACGTAATCCGCCTCACCGTTCACCAAGGCCAAACACGGGCTCACGCAATGGGTGGCGTAATGCATCGGTGGGAGCCCTTCCCAATAATCGGGCCAGCCATCCATGTTTTGCAGGTGGGCACCGCGAAGAAATTGGATTCGACCTAATCGACCGGTGTCTCGTAATTCGCGCACGAACAGGTATTCCCGCGAATAAACGACCGTCTCCATCATCATGTAGTTCTTTTTGGCTCTTTGGGCGGCTTCGACAATCTGGCGGCATTCATCGACCGTGGTGGCAGCTGGGACGGTGCAGGCAACGTGCTTGCCGGCATTTAGTGCCGCAATACTTTGGGGCGCGTGCAAGTGAATGGGGGAGTTGATATGCACCGCATCAATATCGGGATCCTTTAGGAGTTCCTCAAAGCAGGTGTAGCGTTTTTTGATGCCAAAATTGTCCCCGATGGTATCCAATTTATCCTTCGAACGCTGGCATATAGCCGCCATGTTCGCGTTGGGGTGACGCTGGTATATCGGAATAAATTCTGACCCGAATCCCAAGCCAACAATGGCGATATTTACTTTACGCTGACTCATTTGCTTACAATCTCCGTCCGCCGTGGGTCATTTGGCACAAGATAAGGCTCAGAACCCTCCGTTAAGTTTCGGTGTTATTCAACATCACAACAAAGCAGGGGATACAGGTCAATGCAAAATCTTTAGTTTGGCTCCCTACAATTCAAAGAACCTGCTTTTTTAATACCTCTAATAGAGGAGATATTTGGAGCGGCGTTTGAGGAATTCTTCCCGATCCGAGTTCCAACTCTTTTCAATCTCAGGCCAGGCTGCGCCATTGCGGATCAATTCGATCGTTTTTGGATGAGTCAACAAGCGGTCAAATTTTTCCAGTCCGAATTCCTTTGGATACATTTTGTGCATCAGAGTTGCCAAGGCCACCCCCGTCGCCACGGGGCGCAATTGGTTGCGATCTAAAATGATTAGGTTGACGCCGGAACATAGTTGGTTCGCAAAAACGCTGGCCTTGGGTGTGAATTGGACAGGCACAAAGCTCACGCCAGGGAGCCCTAGTCGATTGGCTTCGGCAGCAAAATCGATGTCGTTCATGTAAGGAGCCCCGATGATTTCAAATGGCGTGTCAGTACCGCGTCCGACAGAAAGAGCTGTCGTTTCCAAGAGTCCAATGCCGGGATAAAGTGTGGCCTCGGTCAAACTGCGCATGTTGGGTGATGGATTGATCCAAGGTAACGCTGTGGCATCATAAAAAAGTTTGCGATTCCACCCTTGAATCGGGATCACCGTCAGTTGGGTTTTCCAACCTCGTTCCGCAACAAACATCTGAGCAAGTTCTCCAACCGTCATTCCGTGCCTTATCGGGATGGAATGGTAGGCGGTGAAACTTGAAGCTCCTCCTAGGAGAGGCCCTTCCACAGCATTGCCCGTGATTGGGTTCACTCGATCCAGCACAATCACCTTCAGTCCGTGCTGATTTGCTGCCTCAAGGCAATTCCCCAAGGTCGAAATGTAAGTGTAAAATCGACAACCGATATCTTGAATATCAAAAACTAACGCATCCAACCCCGCGAGTTGTTGAGTCGTGGGCATCCGTAGGTTCCCGTAGAGACTGTAAACGGGAAGACCGGTTTTTTCATCCTTTGAGTCATCCACTTTCTCGTCCATTTGACCCCGAATCCCATGTTCAGGGCTGAACAGAGCGAGTAATTGCACTCCTTCCGCTTTCGCCAACAGGTCAATCGTCGGGATGCGTTTCCGATTTTTTCCGGTGTGATTAGTGATCAGGCTAATTTTCAGTCCACGTAAGAACTTGAAATAATCTTTTTCCAACGTGTCGATGCCGTTAAATACCTCGACCCATGCTGGCTCAGTAGGTTTGAATTTTGCGGCCACTTCCACCCGTGGTGGTAACGCTCCGGGGACTTCGGAAAAGTTGAAATTTAGCACCGCTTCAGCGGCGAGTGTCCCCAATTTATTTCTGAGGCCGACAACACTCCCTTCCTCGGTAGGATGATTTCGGTTGGAAAGAAAAATAATAAATGTCTTGGAAAATGGATCGATCCACAACGAGGTGCCTGTCCATCCTGTGTGTCCGTAGGAGCCAATAGGAAAGTGTTTGCCACGAGGTCCAGCAAAGGGAGAGTCGATATCCCATCCCAACCCCCGGCGTGCTGTGATGTGGGATGGAGTTTGCACTTCGATCATGGCTTGAACAGTTTCCGGGTTGAAAATCCTTTCACCCCGATGACTCCCTCGGTCGATCATGAGTTTGGCAAATTTTGCAAGGTTTGCCGCCGTGGTGAACAGACCTGCATGGCCTGCGACTCCTGCCATTCGTTGTGCCGTGGGGTCATGCACCACACCACGGAGCAATCCGAGTTTCGTTTGTTCTGTTGGAGCAACGCGATTCCGTTTTTTTTCAGTCGGGTTAAACTCGGTGTCCTTCATCTCCAGCACCTTAAATAAATTGAGATGAATGAATTGATCCAGCTTCATGCCGCTGACGCGATGAACCAATTCGCCTAACACGATGAAGTTGATATCACTATATCGAAAGGCCTCTCCAGGGGCTGTGACCAGTTTTTCCTCGCAAGTCAGTTGCAAGGCTTTCTCATACCCGCTCCACGCCGTCGTTAATGATAAATCAGGGCGAAGTCCGGAGGTGTGCGTCAGCAATTGACGAATGGTGATTCGTTCCTTACCTAGGATCCCAAATTCAGGCCAATACTTTGCTGCTGTCGAATCTAATTCGATCCGACCGCGTTGAACCAGCAGCATGATCGCTGGGGTCGTGGCGATAACTTTTGTCAGGGATGCAGCATCAAAAATCGTATCCTCAGTCATCGGCTCGACTGTTGGAACCAACGATCTATTGCCAAAGGCACTCGAGAAATGATCCCCGTTCCGTTCCAGCCAAAGCACCCCTCCTGGAATTTGCTTTTTGCTGATCGCCTCATTAACAGCCGCTCCCATCTCTCCCCATTTATCTTGGCTCAGTCCAAAATCAGGTTCTAGAGGAGTAACGGGTTTGGCTCTTTTTGTCGCTGCCTGCGAAGATGCTGTTAATAAAACACACACCACCCAAAGGCACCGGGAGTTCGATCCAAAAAGCCATCGAGACAGGGGATTGTACATGAAAATTCTGGGTTGGGTTAAACGATCTCCGCTAGCGAACCACTCCACCCGCCGTCGGGTCAACATTATCCTTTCGATGCTTGATCCGACTTCAGGGATTTATTCGTTATAAGATAGGTCGCCACTTCCGCGATGGGGAGGACCTGTTCCACTCGCGTTTTGCAGTCTTTCACTTTCGCGATAATTTCACCGCTTTCCGATCGTTCAAGCCGGATGACGTTACTCGCGTTGAGTTCTTGGGCGCGTTTAAACTGCTTGTCGGCTTTTGTTGGCGTGAATGGATAATCGATCCCCAGATCGGATTCGCGTAATGTTTGAATCAGACTCAATGTTGCGGAACGAAGGGATTCCTCTTCAATCCGGCAAAACGCATCAATGTGGGATCCCAATCGAGGCAAGAGCTTCCGGGATTTGAGAAGCTCCGTCAGAACGACATCCCCCATCCCAAAGCCGAGACCCGCAATGTCAACCTTGCCGCCGGAGAGGAGTTTGACAAGGTTGTTGTAACGCCCACCGCCAGCGATCGCTCGAAACTCGCCCTTGCGATCAAATGCTTCGAAAACCACTCCGGTATAATAGGCCAATCCTCGGATGACGTTGTAATCAATGCGCACAAACTCCGCCATGCCTCTCGCGTTAAGGTTGTCGAGAATCGTCTGCAATTCAACGGTGGGCACTGCTGCATCGATGAACTGTTGAACCTCAACCATTGAGAACCCCATCCCCTGAAGCAACGCATCACTTTTCGACGGATCCTCGCGCTCCATCTTGTCGATTATTTGGTAAAACTCATAGGCTTTGGAGGAGTCGTGGCAACGGGATGAGAAAAATTCCTGCCACGCATTCCGACTGCTCAGGCGGATGACAAAATCGTCGGATGTCAGACCCAACGCCCGCAGTGTATCGATGAGTAAGGCGATGAGTTCGGCATCTGCAGCCATATCATTCTCGCCAAAAATATCCGCATTAAATTGAAAATGTTCCCGAAGTCGTCCTTTTTGCTGGCGTTCGTAACGGAACAATTGAGGAATCGCGAACCATTTTATCGGCTTTTTATAAGCTCGTTCGCAGGCGGAAATCATGCGGGCGAGAGTCGGAGTCATTTCGGGCCGGAGTGCGATGGATCGTTCCCCTTTATCTAAAAAATTATAAAGCTGACCGACAATCTCAGCCCCACTTTTCGTGGTGAATAATTCCAGCGACTCCAATGGAGGCCCGTCATATTCTTGAAATCCATAGCGACGGGCAACCTTGCGCCAACTGTCGAAAATGTGCGTGCGAACGTTGGTACTCCACGCTTCGCCTGGCGGCAGCGGTTCAGGATAAAAATCTCGAAATCCAGGTAATCGTTCCATGTTAACAATAAAAAGGGTGCACTCGTTTACGAGGGCACCCTTATCCTAAATCTTTTTATTTTTTTCAGCGAGGCCGCAATTTGTCGGTGGAATGATTATCCTACTGTCCGTTCGCTTTTTTATCGGTTGGAGGTGGAGCAAGTTTGAACACCGCTTCGCGCATTTCCTTGCCAGGCTTGAATTTTACGACCGATCTTGGGGGAATGGGAACATCAACTTCGGGTGAATGAGGGTTCCTGCCCACTCGTGCTTTGCGAGATTTTACCACGAAAACACCGAAGTTACGCAGTTCGACCTTTTTCCCCTTAGCTACAGAATCTGAAATATAATCCAGAGTCAACTGAACCACTTCAAGAACCTTGTCCTGACCAAGTGCAGTTTTTTCACTGATGCGAACCACCAGATCTCGTTTAGTCATAAGGTAACCTTGGGTTATTTGTTCTCCCGAAAAGTAATATGAGCAACTCATTTAATACACAAATGCAACAAAGGTCAAACCCTAAAAACACCCCTTCCGAGTTTCCGCACAGAAAGAAAGAAAAGTTGCTAACATCCCTCAAGTTGCTAACATCCCTCAAGTTGCTAACATCCCTCAAGTTGCTTAAACAATCAGTAATTCCCAAATGAAAAATTTCCGCGCCAACAAGATTCAAGGCTTTACGCTCATCGAATTGTTGGTGGTGATTGCCATCATCGCCATCCTTGCTGGAATGCTTTTACCGGCGATGGCGCGGGCGAAGAAAAAAGCAGTGCAAACTCAATGCCTGAGTAACAACCGGCAGATTGGAGTTGCTCTTGCCCTGTATGTGGATGACTTCAATGACACGATGCCATTGACTCGTGATTGGGCCTCTCTCGGTGGCAAAACCGGACGGTATGATGTCACTGTCAACGAAACCAACAAACCACTGTTTCGCTACCAAGGAAATAAGGAGGTTTTCCGTTGTCCTGGAGATAGAGGCGACAAGGCCGGAATTACATTTGTCGGGATCAACTGCACGAATGCCTACAATCAATATGGAACGAGTTATTTGATTGAATGGGTGGGAGATTTCATGCGAACAAAACGGGTTTTTGGTTCGGTGGACGCCCCGCGGAACTCCTATCCTGGCACTTCAATGAAGACCAGCGAGATTGGCATCAGTCCGCACAATAAAGTAATTCTTGGCGATTGGATTTGGCACTATAACCGCGGATGGCTCGATCCCCGCAGTGCTTGGCACAATTACAAGGGAAAGAGTCTTGCCGTGATGTTATTTGGCGACGGACATGCGGAGGGATATCGTTTCCCGATCAAAGCAGAATCAGACCCCTATTGGAGTGCTCCCCCTGATCCTAAACACCAATGGTGGTAAAGGATTTACTCACCTAGTTGAGTTTTTGATGGCTCAAACCGATTTTCCGAACAGGCTGTTTATCGGTTGCCCAACCCCGTCACGGGTAACGTAAAAGGGGCGTTTTTCAATTTCATAGGATAATTTAGGCGAAATCCCCAATGCCCTGTAGAGGGTCGCGTGCAGGTCTTCGATCACGACCCGGTCCTTAATGGTTTTGCAGGGGCGCTCATCCGCCGTGACGCCGTGGACATGCCCCTGTTTCATCCCCCCTCCAAAGAGCAGCACGCAACCTGCGTCGGTAAAATGGCGATGCATGCCGTAATGCGTCATGGATTCGATTTTGTCTGGCAATGGCACTTGATCCACGATGGGTTTATCCGGTTTGCCTTCCTGCATCATGTCGCGACTGAACTCACTGGCTACCACAACCAATGTGCGTTCCAGCATGCCTCGTTCTTCCAGGTCGAGCACCAGTTGGGAGATGGCTCCGTCGATAGCCATTTTCATGTGGGTGAGTTTTTCGTGTCCGCGTTCATGCGAATCCCAATTGAGGAATGGAATATATTCGGTGGTCACTTCGATATAACGCGCTCCGACCTCCGCCAGTCGTCGCGCCAACAAACAACCTAATCCAAACCGCTGGATATTCGCTTTTTCGTAGGTGCCTTCCCTGTTGAGATCCGTTCCTAGGCGTGTTTTGAAATCCCAACCACCGGGCACATATTTCGCGATCGTTTCTGGTTTTTCCTGGGTCAAATCGAATGCTTTTGCTGCCGAAGATCCCAATAACCTGTGGGCATTGTCGAGTGAGCGCACCAAAGAACTTTTCTGGAAACCGCTTCCGAGTTGACCGATCGGAGAGGCGTCGGCAAGGCGTTTGTAAAATTTATCCCGATTCTCAAAACGCCCTGGACTCATTCCCATCGGCGGCGTGACCACATCCTTGGCGGAATCTGGAAACGACACATTAAATGGACCAAACTCGCTGCCGAGAAACCCCGCTGAAGTGAATGCTTTGATTTCCTCTCCTTCTCCCACATCAAAACGCTGCCCAATATTGATAAAGGCGGGCACTGCTGGATTTTTGGGACCCAGCGTGCGAGCAATAACGGCACCGATATGGGGACAGGCCACCGTTTGGGGCGGGGCGTAACCGGTGTGCCAGTGAAATTGATGACGCGAGTGGAGGATAAATCCGAGGTCTCCCGCCGTGTAACTGCGGATCAATGTAGCTCGATCCATTACCTTGGCTACTTTTTCCAATCCTTCACTAAATCGCACACCATCCACTGATGTCGGGATTGAAGGAAAAGTGGAAAGCACCTTGTGCGGACTCAGACCTTTTTCAAAAGGCGTATAGCGTTTGGGATCGAAGGTTTCCGTTGCAGCCATGCCCCCACCCATCCACAACACAATCACGGTGTCGGCTGTCGCGGCGAGTTTTTCCGCAGTCTCTGCAGCGACCAATTGCCTCGGGAATGGACTGGCGAGCGCGCCGAGTGTGGCGGTGCTCAGGGTTTTCACGAAATCACGGCGAGTAAAGTCGGTGGTTTTCATGGGTTAAAGTCGTTTGGTTTAGTAAGTCAGTTGAAACTCTGGAAGCATGGCAAGGCTCCAAAGCAAATCTTCGACCCCTTCGGGTTTCGGTTTGTCCCCAACAAGTTCCAATGCGATCGAGAGTTCTTTGCGAGTCGGTGTCCGCGAGAGAGCTTGTCGAAAAACTCGTTCCGTCAGAATCCTTCCATTGGTATTTGTTTCCACGAGGTTGGAGGCACCGCGTTTGAGTAATTTCGCCAGGGTTTCACCATTTGTAAGTTCGAGGGCTTGGATTGTGGTCGCCGTCGATTGTCGAACCGTCGTGACTTGTTCACGATTGGGACGACCCAGTGCGAGTGCCAAGGGATCCGCTTTGGTCAGGGAAGCCCGGACACGATTATTAAGGGTTTCACTATGGATCGCGCCCAGCAAAGAGTCAGCGACGTTCCAAGGTGCTAAATTGGGTTGACCCAGAACCTGCGATGCTGCCCATGGTTCGGAATAATTTACTTCGCGCCATTTACCTTGGGGTTGCGTGTGCGACCGCCACGAGGCATCACTCGCGAAATCCAGAATGCCATCACCTGCGGTTTCACGGTGCCTTACTTTCGCATAAAGCAAGAGTCCAGCCGGATTTAATCCGTCCCCTCCATTCGCTGCTTCCACGACGACGATATTAGTTCCAACTTTAAACTGACCTCGCGCATCGTAAATACTCGGCTGGCTCCAATCGGGGGATTCCGATCCTTTGACCCTTTCGCCATTCACGAACAACTGAGCCGAGTTATCTGCGTAAATAATGAAGGTTGCCTCGCTAGGTTTCTTTTCAAGAATCACCGTTTTCCGGAAACCATTCGTGCCCGGTGCCACACCAGTGGCTCCATGAGGGTCGCCCCAAATCCAGAATGCTTGAACGGGTGGCGGTGTCAGGGTGCCACTCTCTAATAAAAGTCGCTCCAGTCCGCCTTCCGGTTTGCTGGCCCAAACTCCAGTGAGTGCTCCCAAGGCATCGCGGAATTGCTCTGCGGTCAACCGGCGGACTGCGGGACCTGTGAAAGCAAATTTCGCATCGGGTTTTTCAGGGAGATTCACCGATGGCATTTGGTAGGCTCGCGACGTCAGGATTAATTCAAGAGTTCGTTTCAGATCCCATTGGTGAGCCACTAGATCTTCAGCCAACCAGTCCAACAGGTCGGGATTCCAAGCCTCGTTCTGCATGATGTCGAGTGGCTCCACAAGTCCACGACCCAGCAAGCGAGCCCAGAGCCTGTTGACGATCGTCCGAGACAGTCGTCCATTATCGGGGCTCGTAATGATTTGAGACAGTTGCTGCAAACGATTTGTTCTGGATGCTTTCGCATCGACCGTTCCGAGTTGGGGGAATAAAAATTTAAGTGCCGCAACATTGCCGGTCGGTTTGTCGCACTCCACCATTTCTAGCGAGCCATCCGCATAAATACCCGCAAGGCCATAGGCATCGCTCAGTTGCCAGTCATCAATGAAAGAATCATGGCAAGAAGCACATTTCAGGTTCACCCCCATGAGCACTTGACCGATGTTTTGAGCGGCTTGCATCGAAGGCGTCATCGAGGCATTGACCGTCCCTCGCCAGACAATACCCTTGGTAAATCCTTCGCTTGCTTCCGTTGGATTCACCAATTCACGAACAAATTGGTCGTATGGTTTATTGTCTCTCAACGCAGAATAGAGCCATTGACTGATTGACTTGCGCCCCCCATCGATATAACCGGTTCCAACAAAATCATTTCGCAAAAGATCATTCCAAAACGCGAGCCAATGCTGTGCATAGCGTTGTTTATCGGCCAACAGATTCTGCACAAGCTGAGCGCGTTTATTGGAGGATCGATCTCCGAGAAAAGAGTCCAATTCCTCGGGCGAAGGCAACATCCCCACGACGTCCAAGTAGGCACGTCGTGCAAACAAGCGATCCTCTACAGGTTTGGCAGGTGAGAAGCGTTGTGAAACAAATTGGGCATCGAGAATGCGGTCGATCGGGTGCAAAGATCGCCCATGAGGCAGTTCCGGAAGGCGTGGTTTAAGGTTATTCGGTGCGGGTTGGGCGAAGGATACACCTTCTCTCCATGGAAGACCTTGATCAATCCATGCACGAAGTAAACCGACCTGCTGGGAGGATAGTTTGGTGCCTTTTTGAGGCATCGACGTTTCAGGATCGGTGCCAGCCACGAGGTGGATCAAGCGACTTTTTGCGCTGTCACCCAGCACGATGGGGGTGCCAGATGCGCCATTCCCAAGGAAGTCCGCACGGGTATCAAGTTTCCAGTCTCCTTTGGCTTTGCCACGACCGTGGCACTTGACGCAACTTGCTTCGAGGATCGGTCGGATCTCACGCTGAAAATCCACCTTCCTTAACGCAGATGCAGGCAGCTTTGCTATTGCCTCTGGGGATGGCTCGGTCGCAGCAAGGCTATCCAATCCTCCGAGCCAAACCATCGCAATACCCAAAGCAATCTTGACGCGACAGAATGACATGCTCGCACCCTAGGTTTTTTCTTATGTTCCTGCGAGTCAAAAAAAAGTCACAGACTCACAATAATGAATGTCGTTATTAAACTTTTACCCGAGAGAGTTTCATGTAGGTCTGTTCAGCACGAATAGGTGCTGGAGTCCAATCGAAAGTCCGATCCACAA
Organism: Akkermansia muciniphila; assembly: GCA_945867235.1. Classification (GTDB taxonomy): domain Bacteria; phylum Verrucomicrobiota; class Verrucomicrobiia; order Limisphaerales; family SXQI01; genus SXQI01. Next base: position 15,075 of record CAMBHS010000012.1, on the reverse strand, counting down.
CGGTTCGCATCTGTTGGAACCACCACTTGGCTTTTGCCCTGTGACTCGTTTTTCGTTGAGGAATTTCGGTTGCAGATTGGTTGTTAAAACTCAGCTCCATCTGATGGGTTAAATCGAATGTATTATTCATTGTGGTAAACAATTTAATGGGGAGCGTTGGACATTGGCTGTCCAACCCAAAAAGTTTTTTCTGAATAATTTTTGATTAATTCGACTGCCGGATTTCCGCGTTGAGCACAGGGATACTGTCGCCTAATGTTTGCGGAGCTGGTTTCAAGCGGATCGGTCAGTGATGGAAGCAGTGAGCAGGTTCAGTGGTGGACTTTTTTTCTTACAAAAATGGAAGTTGATTATAGGAATGATTCTTTGGTTTTGGTGGCACATGGTTCCACCATAAATGACCAATCATCTGCGGCGGTTCGTCAGCAAGCTGAAGAACTTAGGCGACGTCATATTTTTGCCGAGGTGCATGTAGGTTTATGGAAGGAAGGGGCTCCGCTCGCTGAGGTATTGCAACAAAGCTGCGGACAACGGGTTTTTGTCGTCCCTTTTTTTGTGAGCCATGGTTTTTTCACCCAGGAAATTATCCCTAAAGCCTTAGGTCTCAAAGACGGCGATGAGGTGATTCGTCGGCAAGTGCGTGGAGATCAAACCATCTATTATTCCTCACCCGTGGGGATATACCCGCAGATGACGGAAGTGTTGCTCGCTCGTGCCCAAGGGGTCGTGGCGCGTCATCCTTTTCCGCGAGCCCCGAAACTTTCGAACATCGCTCTCTTTATTGCAGGCCATGGGACTGAACTAAATGAAAATTCTTGCCTGTCAATCGAGCGACAAGTTGAACTCATTCGAGCCCGGGGTATTTATCAGGAGGTGCACGGGATTTTTATCGAAGAAGAACCGAAAATTGAAAAGTGCTTTACGATGAGTCAGGCGAGCAATTTTGTTATTGTGCCGTTTTTTATGAGCGATGGACTCCACGTGGCTGAAGATATCCCTGTGATGCTGGGAGAGCCGAAACGATTGGTGCAATCCCGACTCCAATCTGGACAGCCGACTTGGCGCAATCCCTCCGAAAAGAAGGGCAGGTTGGTGTGGTACTCGGACAGCGTCGGACGTGAGCCTGTATTAGCCGAGGTTATCCTCCAGGCCGTCCGCGATTGTTGCGTTTAACTGGGCCTGAGTGTTCGCGATGGATCGGCGTCCGTTGGGATGTAGGAGCCGATGAACGCATGCTGGACGCGACACGCAGAGGAACTGTTCTTTCAGGTTTTAGTTTTTCAACCCTTTTGCTGGGTAAATGGGAGGGATGACCTTTTCGTGGTCCTTTTGCTGCTGGCGATCTGCTGGAGGTCGAACCCATACGGGGTTGAGCGGGGCGCGAGAACTTGGAATCCGACCGAGCGACCTGTTTAACTTTGTGGTCGTGAGTTTGATGTTGCGTCGATTGAGATTCGCTCGCATGGCGTGGTTTCACATCGGATCGTTTATGGGTGCGGTCGAATGGTTTTAGAACTGGTTTTTTGACAAATTCCGTAACCTTTTTTGTTTTGTAAGAATCACCTCGGTGTTCGATTCGAGATGGCCTTTTGAGCGGTTCTTTGGGTAACGGTGCAAAGCAAAAATCGACCTGTTTTTTAAACCGATCCACTTTGGCGACTTGCACTTCAACACGATCCCCCAACCTGATGATGCGGCGAGAGCGGCGACCTACCAGTTGGCGACGTTCTGGGTCGAAGACATAAAAATCGTCATGCATTGTGGAAAGAGGCACAACCCCGCTCATGGCCAGCCCTGGAACATCCACAAAAAATCCAAAATTACGAAGATCGGTAACTAAGGCGGGATATCGTTTGGGTTGATGAGACTCAAGTTGTGCCGTCAAATAGGCGAAAAGTTTTACATCTTTGCTGTCGCGCTCCGCATCAGAGGAGTTTCGTTCCGTGTCGGAAATATGGTCGGAAACTTCTTTCAAAGATTGCGTTCCAGAATGTTTTTGATGAAACAGGGAGCGATGAACCACGAGGTCCGCGTAGCGTCGGATAGGAGAGGTGAAATGCGCATATTTTTTCTTCGCTAGACCGTAATGACCTAGGGATTCAACGGCGTAACGAGCTCGCATCAGGGATTTAAGAAATCCAATTTTAAGTGCAGGTCCGATAGCAATGCTTCCCAATGAGTGCAACAACTTTTGGACTTCCACCCGATCTTGCAAATTGCCACATGGCAGTTGATGGCTGAGGACTTCCTCTCGATATTCTTGCAGTCGCCGCGCATCGGGTTGTTCATGAACCCGGTGGATCGATGCGCGCCCTTGTTCCAGCAAGTAAGTGGCAACAGCTTCATTGGCGAGCAACATGAACTCTTCAATCAGTTGGTGAGAAATATCGTTTTCAACTTTCTCAATCCGATCCACATGCCCGTGGGCATCTAGGCGGATTTTCATTTCTGGAAAATCGAGTTCCAACGAACCGGCTTTGAATCGTTGTTTGCGAATCTTTTGCGCAAGGTGCGAAGCGTCGTGAAGCATATGCTCGATGGGATTCGTCGCTTTTCCTTCCAATACTCCGAGTGCTTCACGATAGGAAAATCGGCGTTTAGAATGGATGATTGCCGGATAGAATTTCGTGCTGAGAACGGCTCCTTCCCGGGAAATCGAAAACTCCACACATTTGGTCAGTCGATCCACGAGTGGTTTTAGTGAGCAAAGTTCGTTGCTTAACGCTTCGGGAAGCATCGGAATAACTCGATCGACAAGGTAAGTTGAGTTACCACGATTGCGTGCTTCTTCATCGAGGGAGGTTCCTGGTTTCACGTAATGCGAAACATCGGCTATATGAACCCATAAATTCCATGAATGCCCTGAAGAGGATTCGAGGCAAATAGCATCGTCGAAATCTTTGGCATCGTCCGGATCGATTGTAACCACCAGATGATGGCGACAATCCACGCGTCCTTTTGTTTCTTCCGGATTTACTACCGAGCCGATCTGCTTCGCCTCATCCAGCACCTGCGCCGGGAAATGCAACGGGAGATGGTACTGCCTTAATACGGACAGCATGTCTACACCTTCGGCATCGGGAGCTCCCAGTACCTCGATGATTTCACCTTCTGGATTTGTGTGCCGGGAAAGCCATTCCCGCAATTCCACAACCACCTTGTCGCCGACGTGCGCCGTTCGTCCCACATCGCGAGGCTCAGGAACATAAATGTCATGGGGCATCCGAGGGTCATCTGGAATGACAAATAGAAACTGACGACTGCGTTGGAGTGTGCCCACGATCTGAGTGCGTCGTCGTTTGAGAATGCGGATTACGGCACCCGTTTCCTGCAATTCGCCGCCCTCCGCCACACGGCCTCGAGCACGAACATTCCGCCGCACGAGGACGTGATCTTCATGGAGAGCTGTGCCGGTAGCACTTTCCGGAATCGCAATTTCCTTAAGCGTCGAATCGTCTGGGATCAGAAAGCCCTTACCCTTGCGGTTCATCCGGATGCGTCCGGGAATGAGATCCGCTTCATTCGACTGCACATAGCGGTTGCCCTTGATGCGCACAATTGTCCCTGAATGCTCCAATTCAAGCAAATCATGTTGAAGTTCCTGCTGGCTGGATCGGGGTAAATTGAGTTGTTCGAGAAGCTCAGGAACATTGGATGGGAGGTAATCTTTGAGTCCCAAAAGCTGTGTGATTTGATCTTTCATTTAACGATGGATCCATTCGGAGGATAGGTGAGCCTAAGATGGGCTTGGATGACCATTAACAGGCAGTGTTCAGGTTTGGTCAAGACCGGAGATAATTCAAAAACGGGAGATAATTCAAAAACGCGAATCCATAGACAATTCATTACCCCCACGGGATATCTGAACCAATGGCGTCGTTGTTAGGATTGGCTCCGAGATTGCCGCCACTTATCGAGTCCTACTGCTAGGATGATTACGACGCCGATTATGATTTCTTGGACATAATTCGGCCAATCAATCTGGGTGGATCCGCTTCTTAACACTGCCATCGTGAGGGCCCCGATCATTGAGCCCATGATACTTCCTGTGCCACCGTTCAGGCTGGCTCCCCCAATCACGACTGCTGCAATCATGTCGAGTTCGATCCCTACCGCGGTGCTCGGATCTCCTTGGCGCAAACGAGAAAACTGCATCAATCCAGCGAGTCCAAAAAAGACGCCAGACAGCATATAGACGCTCAGTTTGACTAGGCGAGTTCGGACACCACACAGTCGGGCGGTCGCTTCATTGGAGCCGATGGCAAAAATATAACGGCCAAAAACACTTCTATTTAATACGAGTGCCATGATGATCGCGAGGTCGATTGCGATCGCTATTCCGGGAGCCACATAATAGCCGTTGGGAGCAGGGTCCGCCATGAACATTCCCACGGAAGGCAGCGCAATGTCCGGCAAATTGACGGTTTGGTTATCGGCAAGTTTTTTTGCCAATCCACGTGCAATTCCCAGCATTCCCAAGGTGACAATGAACGGGGTCATTCGAAATAAGGAAATAATGGTCCCATTGATGAGTCCGATCATTCCCCCCGTGGCGAGAACCGCCACAATCATTGCGCCCATCGACACCCCCGCTTTGATCAGCACTGCACCAAGGACACTCGTGAGGGCGACCACAGATCCTACAGAAAGATCAATCCCACCGCTTACAATGATCATCGTCATCCCAAGCGATCCGATTGCGACGATGACAGTCTGGGTCAGAATTAGCTTAAAATTATAAGCCGAAAAAAATGTCTGACTGATCTCGCTGGGCATGATTACGGCGAAGAACCCGATCACAAAGGCCAGAACGAGAAAAGGGCCCAGCATTTGAACCGCTCTCGCAAGATTGAAGCGGTCGAGGTGTCCAGTGGAAGATGTTGGAATTTCAGTTTTCATTTTGACCAATCGCCGCAGCAACTATGTCCTGCTCGGTCCATTCTGAAGCGGGCCGGAGAGCACTCAGAGTCCCCCGGCACATCACCCCAATGGTGTCGCAAACACCAAGAAGTTCAGGGAGATAGGAACTGATAAAAACAACGGATTTACCCTTGGCTGCGAGTTCTCCCATGGTTTTATATATTTGAGATTTGCTGCCAACGTCGATCCCACGTGTGGGTTCATCCAGCAGGAGAATCTCGGCATCATGATGCAACAATCGACCTAAGGCGACCTTCTGTTGATTGCCCCCCGAGAGTTCGTGCAAGTTTTGAGAAGGATGCCGGGCTTTGATGCCAAGGAGTGAAATCCATCTCGCGGCCAACGACTCTTGCCGCCGCTGCTTTATGAATCCGCCCGAGATACAAGGACGATAATTGCTCAGGAATAAGTTGTCGCCGATATTACGATGGAGCATCAAGCCCTCCTCCTTGCGATTCTCGCTCAAATACCCGACGCGACGCTGTAACCATGCGCGAGGGGGCAATCGATTACAGCAAATCCCCCGTAACTTCACGTCACCACCAATCTGGGGATCAAGCCCGAACAAAGCTCTTAAAGTTTCCGTGCGTCCTGCACCAACAATTCCAGCAATCCCAAGAATTTCACCCGAACGGAGTTTGAAGCTGACGTTGAGCGGTTTTTTGACGCCTTTAAGTTGTGTGACTTCAAGCAATGGCGCACCAATTGCGTGCGGTGTGTGGGGGTATATTTCATTCAACTCGCGTCCTACCATCAATCGCGTGATTTCAGGCAATGCCTCCCTTTTCATTCGACCGGTTCCAACGCTTTCCCCATCCCTTAGAACGGTGTAGTGGGTGGCTAACTCAAGGCATTCTTCGAGAAAATGGCTGATGTAAATGATGCTTACACCACGATCTCGTAAACGTAAAATCACTTTGAACAATACCTTGGTATCCTCCTTCGAGAGAGAACTCGTCGGCTCATCCATAATCAACACACGGGGCGAACCAATAAGGGCTCTGGCTATTTCCACCATTTGTTGTCGTGCGATGGGAAGTTGGTGGACAGGGGCGTCGAGAGGGAGATGACTTTGATGGAGTTGTTCCAATGCTGAAACAGCTCTGCGTCGGCGTTCCTTCCGGTCAATCCAACCCCATTGTCGTGGTTCCGAACCGAGCAAAATATTTTCCTCGACCGAAAGGTGGGGAACGAGGCTCAACTCCTGATAGATCATCGCCACCCCCGCACTCCGAGCCGCCTGGGGTGTCCTCGGGGCGTAGAAATTACCGTCGAGTTGAATGTCGCCAGAATCTTGTAGATGCGCAGCGCTGAGGATTTTCATGAGCGTGCTCTTGCCCGCTCCGTTCTCACCAATCAAGGCATGCACTTCCCCTGGGCCTACGCTCAAGGACACCTGCCGCAACGCCTGTGTCGCACCAAAACTTTTCCTGACCTCAACAATGCGCAATCTTGGAACAATCATGCAAAATGATCAGCAACTCGGACGGCAGGATTACTTGAGATACTGATCCAATGGAGGATGTAACAGCTCCCGATTTTCCATTTGATCCATGTTTTCTTTGGTGATGACATGAACTCCGGTATCCACTTTTTTAACTACCTTTTTCTTTTGTGCCACATCCACGATCGCTTTGACGCCTAAATAACCCATCTTCATCGGGTTCTGCACGACCAACCCTTGCACATCGCCTTTCGATAATCCGTCCACCGATTGGGTGCCGGCATCGAATCCAACCAGTTTTACAATGCCTCCAGCTTTTCCCATGTCTCGCAACGCCAACATCACTCCAATTGTGACCGGTTCGCACGGAGCAAAAATTCCATTGACGTCCTTCCCGTAACGATTCAACAAATCCTGAGCAGCTTTGTAGGCAGAATCTCGTGTTGGTCCTGCGTATTGATTTTGGGAAAGAATTTTTATCCTAGGATATTTGTTGGTCATGGTGTTCATGAATCCTGCCTCCCGTTCCTCGGTGCTCGCCGAGCCCACTTGGTAGCGCACTAGAATTATTTTCCCAATTCCATTAATGATTTTCGCCAAATGCTCCGCTCCCAATTCTCCGCCGTGATAATTATCCGTCGCGATGTAACTCGAATAACGGTCGGATTTAAGGCCTGAATCAACGATCACCACGGGTATATTGACTGACAGTGCCGTTTCCACGGGTGCCACCAGTGCACTCGAGTCCAATGGTGCCAGAACGATCCCATCCACACGGCGGGCAATAAAATTCTCAACCACGGCAATTTGTTGGTCACGATCGTCCTCTCGGATCGGACCCTTCCAAATGAGGTTTATTTTGTAGCCTTGATCCTCAAGTTCCCGTTTTGCTTTAACAGCTCCAGCGTGGATGGATTTCCAGAATTCGTGACTCGTGCCTTTGGGAATGACAGCAATTGTCAAGTTTTTGCCTGCCCCTGTCGCGGGAACGGTGCAGATCAGGCAGCCAAGAATAACTACCAAACGAAGAAAAAATGGCTTCATCGCCACACTCTAAAAAATCCGAGTAGGTGTTTCAATGCTTTTGGGAATGAATCCCCAAAATATATTGCCCCGAATTATAGAGGAACCCTTCGCGTTTATTCGCAGCCACCCTCGGTGGGTTGGGTGCTCAGATATTAACCAGCCACAGTATCAATGGATTTAACTTGAAATCTATTACGGTTGGACGTTTGGAACTGCGGCCCCTTGAGGTTGGGGAAATCGGATGGGAGATCGAAGCACCAAAGTGCCGAGTATTAAATCAGCGAGGGGGAATACGACATTGAAATTTTTGCCCATATACCGATGGTGAAGTAGATGGTGACCATTCAACCGAAAAAATAATCCAGATCGTTCGATCGCGCGTTTGCGAGGCAAGTGCATGCACCAATGAATGTATTCGTAGGTCGCATAATACAAACTACAAGCAATGGCTCCACCTGCAAAAACACTCCAAGATTGCAAAGCGATCGCCGCCAGAAGTACAGGCATCTGGCAAAAAAATACCAACACAGGCCCATTCCACCACGCCATAGGAATCGTCTTTTTATCCTCATCTTTGATTAGATGATAGGTGTGATCCGACTTGAAAGTCTGATGGTGAACAATCGCGTGAGCCTCAAATGGGTAACGGAATTTCCACAGGGGCTTGTGCATGACGAACCGATGCAGAGTCCACTCGAAAAATGAGGAGACCACCACACCGGAGACCGCTCCTACCAAACACCAAGAAATATATGAAATCATGTAAAAATCGACTTTTTGAACGCTTTCAGTTCAACACGCCATAGGCGATGAGTCCACCTAATATAATATGGAACCTCCTGACGTAAACTAGAAATTTTGAACCCATTGACGTAAATCTGTCTCGCGATGAAATGTTTAATCGATGTGCAAGATAGATATTCTTGAAAATCATTCCTCCGTAAACCATAGTGCCCCACAGCTTTGAGAAATAAATTTATGAAGTTTTCACCGTTAACAGTTTTGGGCACCTTTTTGTACGTTTTTTTGTTTCAAAGTCCGGCTGTTTTGGGGCAGGAGATGGTGCCTAACGTCATCAGGGGCTCCTTGTTCTCGGGAACAATCCGGGCACCGAAGGCCAACGACTCCATCGCGATGAAAGGACTCGTGGTCACTCTGGGCACTGAAAAGCAGGCTTACATGTGTTATGACGCCGATCTCATGCGCGTCTCCTTAGGGTGGGTGGGAGAGTTCCTCGAATTTGGGGATACACAATCCAAGATCGCTTGGCCTCCTCCTCCACAGGTTAAAGGCAAACCAATATTTGGAACAAAAACAGGTCCAGGATGGGTAGTTGCTGGATCGTCGATTGATCCACGATCCAAAAAACAGGGACCGTTGCCTAAAAATTTAGCGCATTACAAAGGGCTTTACCAATCGGGTGATCACGTTATTTTAAAATATAGCGTCAACGGCGTTGAGGTGTTGGAAATGCCCGGTTTTGAAAATGTCCAGGGCCAGGGCGTTTTTACCCGCACGCTGCAGTTCTTGAAAAAGGGTGCGTCACAAACAATCATCGTCGCAGACGGAGCCGTTCCATTACCTAAAGTGAGTTTTGATTTCACCAAGACTATGGGACGCATCAAGATTCAGTTAACGAATGGAACGCATATCGTCGTAGGATTGGATGGCATAGAACCCGGCTCCCGTCTAGAAACCACCGAGTCTGGTCAGGTTTCGTTAACATTGGCAAAAACCTCGGCGAACAAACCGTTCCGGTTGGCTCTTTCCGATAGTGACATCGCAGCAGGCTTTGAATCTGTGCAGAACATGAAACTTTCCGACCTTCGCGAGTTCACGAAAGGAGGATCGGCGCGCTGGATCTCCGACACAACGACGCAAGGAGTCCTAGGTAATGATAAGGAACCCTATACGGTTGATACGATTACTGAACCTTCCTCCAATCCTTATCATGTTCGCAACTTTTTTGGTGGGTTCGACTTTTTATCCGATGGCCGTGCGGCGATCTGCACCTTTCACGGCGATGTTTGGTTGGTCTCTGGAATTGACGAAAAGTTAAACAAACTGAATTGGAAACGATTCGCCACGGGGCTTTTCCAGCCTCTCGGGTTAAAAGTGGTCAAGGATACCATATATGTCCTTGGGCGTGATCAGATCACGCGGCTTCACGATCTGAATAAGGATGGGGAGGCTGATTTTTATGAAAACTTCAACAACGACACGATCGTAACGGCGAACTATCACGAGTTCTGCTTAGATTTACATACGGATCGCGCCGGCAATTTTTATTTTTCAAAAGGTGCTCCCTGGGAACCTGAAGTGACTTCACCACACCAAGGGTGCGTGATCAAGGTGTCCAAAGATGGATCAAAAATTGAAGTGGTGGCGAGTGGATTGCGTGCTCCTAACGGCATGACCGTAGGGCCGAAAGACGAAATCACTGTGAGTGATAATCAGGGCCACTGGATGCCATCCAGTAAATTGAATTGGATAAAAAAGGGCGGCTTTTATGGGATGACTCCTGCGGCGCAAAAGGTGCTGAACCTTTCCCGCGACGGAACCAATTTTGTCGCCAATCCAAGCGATCCAGAAGTGCGTTCTAAATTCAAATTTAAAGGATGGGAGGCAACATCACCGAAGCCGGAAAGCTATGACGAACCCATGGTGTGGCTGCCGATGTCGATGGATAATTCCAGCGGAGGACAAGTTTATGTGACCAGCGATAAATGGGGCCCGATGAATGGTAAATTGCTTTTTATGAGTTATGGGAAATGCACACTTTTCGAGGTGATGACGGATGAAGTGGATGGTGTGCAACAGGGTGCGATGATCCAATTTCCCCTGAACTTTAACAGTGGACTGATGCGCGCACGTTTCAACCCGAAGGATGGACAACTTTACGCCTGCGGCCTCAAGGGTTGGCAATCCAGTGCGACACGCGACGGTGGTTTTTATCGTGTTCGCTACACCGGAAAAACAGTGCGTATGCCGGTGTCATTCAAGGCCACAAAACGGGGTGTGACGATGGGTTTCAGCACAATGCTCGATGCAAAGACGGCGACAGATCCCGGCAGCTACAGTGCCGAGCGTTGGAATTACCAATACAGTGGGGCGTATGGTTCCCCTGAATTTTCTGTGAGCGATCCCAGCCAGAAAAAACACGACAAACTAGATATCAAGAAGGTCTATATTTCTGACGATGGAACATCCGTAAACTTGGAGATCGATGGAATGAAGCCTTCCGATCAACTTAGGATCAAATACAGCATAGATGCGAAGGATGGCACCGCCTTATCGCAGGAAGTCTATGCCACCGTTCATAAGTTGGGGTTGTGACCAGGAACTAATCAATCCGGTTCCCAACCATCCCGAGAATGGTAGGCCCACCAGTCTGCCTCTTTCGGGCTCCCTTTGGTGCGCGCGGCGTGACCGTCGGCGAACACCAAATTCATGCCCATTTGGTGGGGCATGTATTTGTAGTTCCAATAGGGCATCTCCCAAACCAAAACCGCCTTGACCGGATTGGGAATTTGACTGTCTCGGCGTCCACTAACCGGATTCTTGTCCTCATAGGAGCCGTCTTTGCGTAAGTAAATATGGTTCCAAACATAGGTCACATTATCGTTGGCAAAATAAAATGCGTCGGTTGTGCTGACTGCGGGATCACGCGCTTTAAGTCCAGAAGGACAGGTGAACACACCTCGACTCGGACGATTTTTCGAGGCGATGGTTCCATTTGTCGGTTTCGCTGAATTTTTTATGAGATAAGGCTCCAGAATTTCCGGCATCCAAATGAGGTCAGTTCTTAATGCATGATCTCCGGCCCAAGCCTTTCCCCAGTTGCGGCAGAGTGGAATGCGATCGCGGTGATCTGGGCTGTAGAGAGTCACTGCCAATCCAATTTGTTTCATGCTGTTCAAGCAGAACGTGCCTTGGGCTTTGGATTTCGCCTTCGCCAACGATGGAAGTAACATGCCCGCCAAAATTGCAATAATCGCGATGACGACGAGCAATTCAATCAATGTAAACCCTCGACGAACCGTGGTTCCATGAAATTGATTCAATCTGGGAGACACCCCCACAAAATAATCGAGGATTGTCCCATGTCAATGATTGCAATCACCCCTGATTGCAATCACCCCCTTCAAATGGGTTTCTTCCAAATCGGAACCCGTTTTTTCATCTCATCTATTAAAAACTGGCAGGCGAGAAAGGACTCCCCTCGGTGCGGGGCGATGACCTCCACCCAAAGCGAAGTCTCATTGGTTGGCACCCACCCCAATCGATGCACCAACCTCACGGAACCTACCGACCATCGTGCGGAAATCTCATCAATGATCAGGTTCAATTGATGCTGTGCCATGGCAGAAAATGCTTCATATTCGATACCGCTAATGGATATGCCATTCTCGGTGCGCCGCACAACGCCTGAAAAATAAATCACAGCTCCCATGTCTTCCATGCGAGACCCTGCCGCCACTAAGGCAGGCACATCGAGAGGATCGGTCGTCAGCACTATAGAGCGTTGCATCGTTTATCCTCCTTGTACGGGTGGGAACAGGGAGACACGATCTCCCTCTTTGAGCACGTAACTTTTGGGTTGGTAGTTCACACCGACCGCGATCAAGGTGGAGTTTCCCATGGAATGTAGCTTGGGAAATCGGAGGCACGCGGCGGCGAGTAGTTGTGCGATGTCGCCTCCTTCGGGCAGCTCAATAACCGTGTCAGTGCATCCCGTGATATCTTTGAAGTAGGAATAGAAATGAACCGGTATCTTCATGCCTAGGAAGGAAAGAATTCTGATCGCAACACTCCAATAAACGGAAGATTTCGGAACCGTTCCTTGTAGTCCATTCCATAACCAACAACAAATTGGTTGGGAATGACAAACCCAGTGTAATCGCTGGTGACGGGATGAGAACGGCGTGCCGGTTTGTCTAAAAGGACACAGGATTTAAGGCTCTTGGGATGAAGTTCATTCAGTTTTTGGTGAACAAAACTGAGAGTCTGACCTGTGTCGAGAATGTCATCAATGAGAAGCAGATCGCGCCCAGTGATGTTCAGTTCAAGTTCCTTGGTGATCGTTAATAGCCCGGGATTCGTTCCGTTCCGATAGCTTGAAACACCCAAAAAATCGAGTTCCATGGGGAGGGGAATCTGCCGAATCAAATCCGCAGTAAAAAATAATGATCCCCGAAGTAGGGACACGATGACTAGGTCTGCATTGAGGTAGTCACGGGTTATTTCCTTCGAGAGTTCTGTGATTCGATTGCGGAGATTCTTTTCGGAAATCAAAACCGTGGCGACTGCATTCCGCCAAGCTGTGGGCACACGCGGAAGCCGTTTGCCTGCGTCAGATGTGTTTGGAATCGCCGGCATCTTTCGCGGTATAACCGGAATCCTGTCGTTGCAGGTTCACTTCGTTTTTTTTGCAGTAAGCCTGAAACACATCATCAGCACTCATTCCCAAAACTTGCGCGGTGCTGATCAGAAAATGGAAAAGATCGACTACCTCCACGCGGGCATTTTGTTCGTCAAACTTTTGGTATTTGGCCCACCATTTCCACGCCACGCTGTCAGTAAGCTCCGCCATTTCCTGAGTCATGGCTCGACTGTAATTGAGAACCCATTTCGTTTTCTCTTCCTCCGTCATCGTGTCCGTGTTGACTCCGATGCGTTGGTTGAGGGCACGTTGCATCCGAAATAGCTCGCGAAATTGATCCGGTGTTTCCATGGCGAATAGGTTTACGACAGACCCTTCAGGTTGCAAGTTGATTTGATCTCAACCCTCGGGCGTCATTCCACAAATTCCAACGATTGTTGATGAGGAATTATTTTTTGTTCAAAGGCCTTGGTGAGAAATCTACGGATCGATTCCCGCCCTTTAACCCCATAATCCAGTGTCCAATGATTGACATACATGCCGACAAATTTATCCGCAAGTTCCACCCCCATATCCCTTGCGTATTGAAGCGCGTGTTTTACAGCGGGTTCCCGATGATCCAATCCATATTGGATGCTTTCCGTAAGGATACGTGAAATCTCCCGCCGTTCCTCGGGAAGAAAACGTTTATGGACAACATTGCCACCCAGCGGCAGTGGAAGTCCTTGATTTTCGCGTCCCCACCATTTTCCCAAATCTTCACACAGCACCAACCCTTCATTGAGATAGGTCAATTGGCCTTCATGAATGATCAATCCAACTTCTGCTTGTCCATTCTGAATTGCGGAAAAAATTTCATCAAAAGGAACCACGACGAAATTGAGATTCTCCGCCTTTCGACCTAGCCAAAGTTGGAGGGCGAGAAACGCGCTCGTCATTGTTCCAGGAACAGCGATCCGTGCGGAAGCGATCTCGTCCCGACTCATCGGGCAACGTGCAACTAACATCGGGCCATAACCGTCTCCCATGCTAGCACCACTCGGAAGCAAGGCGTATTGATCGCTCACATACGCATAAGCATGAATGCTGATGGCGGACACATCCAACTCGCCCCGCGTGGCGCGTTCGTTCAATGTTTGAATATCTTGGAGAACGTGTTCGAACTGCCAACCCTTTGGAACGGACACATGGTTTTTTGCCAGTCCGTAAAACATAAAGGCATCGTCCGGATCAGGGGAGTGACCTAAGGTGATCGATCGCATTACCATGCTGTAATGCTAATGCAGACCGTTCGACAAAGTCGAAACAGAAAACTACATCAACCCCACCCGTTATTTACCCTTGGTACTGGTATGATCCTTCAGCCAAGTGATATCGACATTGTTGGGGGAACTGTAATTGTGGGTGTGCCAATCGGTGGTCTTGGGCTTGATCGTGTCTTTATTTTTCCATTTCTGTCCCGCAACATGCCCGTCTGCAAAAGCAAACATGCCACCGCCACCGTGATAACTGGCGGGGAGATGATAAAAATGACTGGCGTTATCCATATAAGTTCCAAAAAATGGGCGGCAGATGCTGTCAGGATTCATGTCCACGAAGGTCATCGCGTCTGCAGGCGAGATTCCAGTGATCTGGGAAGACTTGGTGAAAACTTTGTATCCAGCACTCGGCAACGTGCGATAGGCCGGTGCCCCCCATCCCATGTAAGCGTTCATTCCGTAACTGCGAATGCGTTGTGCAGTCAACGTGCCGTGCGTTCCCAATCCTTTATCCGTTGGGCATCGATAAATGGCGGTGGTTTTTAGGTAAGGTCCAAAAAGACATTTTTTCTCGTCAATCAACAACGAAACATTCGTGACGTCCTGCGGGATTCCTTCAAAACTCCCTAAAACCCATGTCAACATCCCATCCCCCGGACTATTGATCACCAACCGGTCATCATAATCCAAGCTGTACAAAGCCCAAATAATATTGAGCTGTTTCACGTTGTTGAGGCATTTTATTTTATGAGCCTGAGCCTTCGCTTTAGCCAAAGCGGGCAGAAGCATGCTCGCTAAAATGGCTATGATCGCAATGACGACGAGCAACTCAATCAAGGTGAAACCAAATTGTTTTCGAAGGGATCGTCGGTTTACGGGGTTCATAATCAATGGTCGTAGTGAGCCAAAAGTAAGTGTTACCCGAGCCGAGCAGCGCGTGAGATCGTTGCGCCAAAAGTCGGTGTTACCCGAGTTTGTTCCCCATTGAGATCGAAGGAAGCCGGGGTGCACTGGCAGTCCGGCCTCCTCCGTCCCGTTCTTGG
>CAMBHS010000011.1 GCA_945867235.1 Akkermansia muciniphila | reverse complement strand
CACCCAGGCCCAGGCAGCGGTCGGAGATTGGCGGTTAAACGACTGCACACTTTATGTTACCAAAGAACCGTGCCCGATGTGCGCCGGGGCAATGGTGCATGTCCGACTGACGCGTGTTGTGTTCGGTGCGCCGGACAGCAAAGGCGGAGCGGCGGGCGGCGCGATGAATCTTCTTCAATTCCCAACGCTCAACCATCACGCCGACATAACTCCGTGCATACGCTCGGAGGAATGTCGTGGACTGTTGCGGGCTTTTTTTGCGGAGCAACGCACTCTTAAACAGAGTGGAGCGAGGATCAACGCAGCGTCAACTGACGGCGATGAGTGAGACCCTCTCGTTTTTTTCATTGCGTCCCACCCCTTGAGCACGTGGATCGAGAGTGACTGTGCCATCAACAATAAACCAATACCGGTGGTGACCATGAGAGAGTGATACTTGTCCGGTCCACGCACCATCCATTTGGCGGGTCAATGGTTGAGCCGTTGGATTCCATTCATTAAAATCCCCTGCAAGAAAAACCTCTGTTGCGTTCGGCGTAAAACACATGAAATTGACTGGTTTTGCAAATTTTTTAGCGGAGTAACGATTGAGGGCACTCAATCCGTCGGAGTTGGCTGACTGCATGGTTTCGATAATTCTCAGTTTATTCGGATCACAAAGGAGGCTCATTCCATCCGAGCGATCCAATTAATCCGGAGCAAATTTCACGCCAGAAAATTGAAGGGTTAAACCTGGGTGCGGAATTGAAGTTGATAGAGTTTGCTGTAAACGCCCCCTTGTCGCAGCAATTCTTCGTGCTTGCCCGTTTCCACGATCTGACCTTGATCCATAACCACAATGATGTCCGCGTGTTGAATTGACGAAAGACGATGAGCAATACAAATACAAGTGCGTCCTTGCATCAATCCCGCGAGAGCCTCCTGCACTGCATGTTCGGAAGCTGTATCAAGCGCATTGGTCGCTTCATCAAGAATCAGGATGGGAGCTTGCTTGAGAATGGCTCGTGCAATAGCGATCCGTTGACGTTGACCACCGGAAAGTGCGGATCCCTTTTCACCAACCATAGTTCCATAGCCAGCAGCCTTTTCCATGATGAAATCATGGGCGTTTGCTTGCCGAGCGGCCTGCTCAATCTCTGCCATGGAAGCCCCGGGACGACCGAGTTCTATGTTGTTGCCGATTGTATCGTTAAACAAAATAGTTTCCTGAGTGACGACCGCAATTTGGTTGCGCAAATTGCTTGTCAAAACATCCCGCAAGTTTAACCCGTTGATCTCAATCGCCCCAAAAGTAGGGTCATAAAAACGGAGTAATAAATTAGTCAGAGTCGTTTTTCCCGACCCACTTCCTCCAACCAAAGCGATCAATTGACCCGGGCGAACGACTAAATTAATCTCGTTCAATACCGTTTTTTCTCCAAAGGCGAAGGAGACATTTTTAAACTCAATACTGGCACTGGAGGCATCCATGTTTTTCGGGGATGCTGGCTCAAGAATATCTGATTTGGTGTCCAACAACTCAAACACACGCGCACTGGCGGCACGCGCTTGTTGAAGATTACTGTTAAGTCGCGTCAGATTCTTTAGGGGACGGTAAATTGAGAACATGGTGAGAACAATCCCAAGAAAATCGGCTGCCTTGTGATCGGACTGAACATGGATGGCGAGGTAAACTAGGACCAGTGCGACACCGATGGATCCTATAAATTCGAGTAGGGGCCCAGGGAATTCACTCGCTCGAACCATGCGCATGATGAAGGAGACGGCTTGAGAGGTGACCTCGCGAAAATGGCGCGCGACCCTAGCCTCCAAATTATAGGCTTTCAACACGCGAACGGAAGTAAAGGATTCTGCCATCACCACGGTCATCTCAGCGGCACGCTCTTGGAGGCTACCACTTGCACGACGCACCTTGCGACTGAAGGCAATCACTGGGGCAAAACAAAGAGGCAGAGCGACCAAGGATATCAACGTTAACTTGGGCTGCGTCCATAAAAGAAATCCGATCAATCCAAATAAGGTCACCGGATCCTTGATGAGAACCGCTGCGGAATGACTGAGGACATTTTGCAAAAGCTGGGTGTCATTCAAGATGCGGGACATGAGTTGGCCGCTGCTGGTTTTATTAAAAAAACTCACCGGCAGATAAATGATATGTGTGAATAATTTTACGTTCAGATCCATTACGGCACGTACAGAAGCCCATTGAAGGAAATAGTTGTTGAGATAGGTGAAGGTTCCCCGAAGCAAAAGCACCAAAGGAATCAAGGACACGATCAGAAGGACGGCTCTTGGTTGATGGTGAATTCCTGTGGTTGGCAAATAATTAAGCCAATCACGAATCATGGGGGGGGCCCATTCGAGCTTTGCGGCGAATGAAGGTGAATCTGAGGATGGAAAAAGCAGCCGGTAAACCAACGTGACCGTGAAAATCATGATCGGTTCCATCACACCAGCCAAAACCCCCATGGTCAGGCCAAGGTAGAACCGCAATGAGTAGGGTTGAATCAAGCCCCACAGTTTTTTAAAAAAAGCGATCATTTCTCGCCATGGTTATTTCCGAATTGTCAGAGGAGAGCGAGTCATTATTCTTCAGGAGATTAATTGTAGGCGAGGTTGCGGCCAACAAAGGGTTGCGAACCAGCCTCGATGGACAAGTGGGAGTTGATAAAGTTCTGATGCCTGAATAGGAACGGTTGAGGCTCGTCCAAACTGTGGTATGAATCATACGATTCTATTCCGGATCAGAGGATTCCTAACCCGCGAATCCTTGGAGTGTCGATTTGTAGGTGCCTGATGTTTATTTGTTAAGAGATTATGATGATGTCGATCCAAAAGTCCCTTAGTTCCTGGTTCAAACCCATATCCTGTAGCCTTCTAGCCACCCTCATGGTTGGATGCACGACGGGGGTTCGCAATCCGTCCGGAGTGCCTGTCACTCAAATAAATGCCGATGAACGCGGATTTGTCGCGGGAACTGGGATTGAGTCGCAGGATCTCGTTGCAGTGACGGATAAGATGGCTCGATCCATTTTATCAGTGAAGGAAATTTCTCAAGCAACCATCCCCCCTCGCATTGTCCTGAAGCCCGTGGAAAACAAGACTCGATTTCCCATCAACAAAGATATTTTTCTGACTCGAATTCGTTCGGAGCTGAATAGTAAGGCCCAAGGTCGAGTTCGATTTCTGGCACGCGAACAAATGGCGGCATTGCAAAATGAACGGGAATTGAAACAAACAGGTCAAGTGACCAGCAACAGCAACCCTAATGTTCAGGAATTCAAGGGAGCGGATTTTTTTCTGACCGGCACCTTGGAAGGAATGACAACGAGAGGCACCTCCGGAACGAGTGATTACATCCTCTATAATTTCCAACTGATTGACGCGCGAACAAGCGAGATCGTTTGGGAAAATAGTGCTGAAATCAAGAAGCAAGGTCTTGAGGATGCCGCATATCGCTAATTTCGAGAGCCACATGTTTTCCATTCGACGGACGGTTGCTCTGATCAGCGGTTGTGCAGCACTTTTGCTGAGCGGGTGTGTAACAGACAGTGGGTCTGGATCGGCAATGCCGACTGCAGCCCAGCTTAATAAACCACCGACCAAGGATCGGGTGTTGTGGAATTACCGCAATGGATTGTCGGCCTTACGCCAAGGCAAGCAGGAGGAGGCTAAGTTGCAATTCGATGAAGCCATTTCCGTCATAGGAAATATTTTCGGCTCCGATAAAAGTGCAAAAAAGTCTCGGAATTATTTCAACGAAGAATCGAAAAAGAACTTTATTGGCGAACCCTACGAGCGTGTGATGGCCTACTTTTACAGAGGCATTCTCTATTGGATGGATGGAGAAGCGGATAATGCCCGAGCCTGTTTTCGTAGTGGTGAACTCATGGATGGAGATGCGGAAAAAAAAGATTATCGAAGCGACTTTGTCACACTGGATTATCTGGATGGTTACGCGACCTTCAAACTCGATGGGGATGGTTCCGATGCCTTCAAGCGGGCTCAAGAAGTGAGTAAAATCGGCCAATTACCGACCTATGACAAAAAAGCAAACACGCTTGTGTTCTTGGAATTTGGCACCGGTCCGACCAAGTATGCGGGCGGGGAGTATGGCGAGGAACTTCGCATTCGAGAAGGGCGATCGGTAGTTCGAGGGGCTTGGTTCAAAACGGGGAACAAAGCCATTCGCATCGGAGCTTATGACGACCTCAATTTCCAGGCGACCACTCGAGGGGGGAGAGTGATGGATCACATTCTCGCAAACAAAGCCGTCTTCAAATCAACAACAGACACGATTGGGAACGTGGCAATTGTGGGAGGCGCCATTACGGCTATGAATCGCAGGTCCCAAAATGTGGGACTCGGAATCATTGCTGCTGGGGTGGTCAGCAAAATAGTATCCGCAGCCACGACACCCGAAGCGGACACACGCACTTGGGATAATTTACCACAATTCATCAGTTTCACGGCCTTGGAACTCCCTCTCGGATCACACACGGCAACGGTGGAGTTTATCGATGCTGCCGGTAGAATTGTTCCGAATCTCACTAAAACCGTGACCTTCACTATTGTGGAGCAGCGGGACACCGTCCTTTTTGTTAGCGACCATTAAGAACCCATCGAACCATGAAAATAAAAACCCTAAGTTTTGTAGTTTGTGCGGCCACGACGTTTTTCACCGGATGCGGCGGAGGAGCCTATTTGCCTAAAAACACCACTCAGTATGGTGTTGAAAACCAAGTCAATTTCGTCCTGATGGATTCTCATATTCAACGATCTATTACTTCTTCCGGCATTCAACAACGTGTGACTGAGGATGGTCGCTTGGAGTTGGTGGCCAACATCCGCAACCGCGAGGGTCGGCGAATCGAGGTTCAGGTTCAATGCGTGTTCAAGGATGAACAAGGATTTTCCTCGGGTGACGAGACTCCATGGCGAACTCTCATATTGACTGAAAATAGCCAAGAAGCCGTGCAATTTATTTCGATGAACAATAAGGCACGTAAATATACGATACGCGTTCGCCAAGCACGTTAATCCCAATTTTTACGAACGGATTACGAGGTTTTTGGGCGACCGAAATCAACCAGAAACTGATCCATGCGTTTCGCTGACACGGGTTGCACCGTGCCAAGCTCCTGAGCGAAAATTGAAACTCGGAATTCTTCCACGAGCCATCGGAATCTATCGCAAAGGTTGACCTGTTCGGGAGTCAAGTATTTCTCTTGTCTCCACGCATTGAAAGCGTCTCGATACGGTTGAACCATTCGAGACCTTTCTGCATCTTTCGCGGGGTTCAACGCAGCACGTTCGGCTCGAATTTGAATGGCTTTTAGATAACGCGGAACTTGGGCTAATTGTGGATAACGGATCGTTTCCAGGAATTTTTTCGGCAACAAATTATTAATGTCTTTCAGCAGGTCGGAGTATGGTTTGCGATGAACCAAGAGCTCCTGACGATGGCGGAGAATTGTCCCGGTGGTATCTAGAAACCGCCTCACCAGAGTCGGGATTTCCTTACGCGCGTGATCCACCATCGACTGAAAGTCATTGGAATGCATCGCTGTCAAAACCCCTCCATTCAGGAGGTGGTGCAGCAAGTGTTGATAGGCTGTTTCAGTCAGTTCGTCACCGGGTCCAATGGTGACATACAATGTCTTTATCTTATCGAGGGCACGCAGGTCTTTTTGCAACCATGCCAATTCTTTACCCAGAACAAGTTCGGCAAGAAATTCCACGCCCTTCGGAGTCGCTCGTTCGGCTTCCGTTCGGGTACGAAAAAGGCGAAGGTTTACATGATCCTTCTCCCTCTCCAGACCGGGGTAGGCCAAGATGGGTATTTCACCGATTGAAGGCAACTTGATCTGATGGGGTAGATCCCCAAAGCTCCAAGTGGTTAGACCCGATTTCTCCCATTCGCGAACGACCTTTCGCCACGCTGATTCTTCGATCGGGGTGACAGTATCCGTCAGTTGTTTTCGCAACGAAGCGAGATTGCGACTGATCGCCACAGGTTTGTCTGTTTTGCCCACGACCTCGACACGCAGTTGTAAATGTGCTGGCAGTTTATGCCAATTCCATGCGTCTGGCGGAATGAGAACGCCATAAGATCGATTGATGAATCGGCTCAATGAGGCAGGCAATCCGTCCTTTTCCAACTTGAGTTCGTTACAGATCGTTTTCACTTTGGGATCGATCGGAAGTAACTGCACCCTGAGAGACTTGGGGAGTCCACGCATCAACGACTCGATTTGCCCATCACGCAGTCCAGGAATTGACCATTCCAACTCGCCTAGAGGCAAGGAATGCAGCAGGGGCATGGTTAGGCGCACGGTTACCCCGTCGTGATCCTCGCCGGGAGCATAGGCGTAGGACACCGGTAATTTGATTCCAGAAAGATCGACCTGATCTGGGAAGGCTTGCAGGTTCAATCCAAGTTCCTTGCCTCCGGTAATATCGGACTCGCGCATGAAGAGGAACTGTTTGTCGCTAACGGAACCTTCACGAACGACTCGATTCAAATCGTGCACCGAAGAAACATTCTGCAGCCGCGTATCATAAAAGTGGTAAATGCGTTGATCCAGATGGGCTAAATCGAAATGTCGTAAACGGGTCTGATAGTTTTCGAGCCGTTGGATCAAGGCTCTGTTGTGTTCCAAAAATGGGAGTCGAGATTGAAGGGTGTCTTCGACAAGTGCTTCGCGAATAAAAATTTCCGTTGCGGCTGTGGGATTCACCGTTCCAAATCCAATCCATCGAGCCAGCAATTCCATGCCGAAAAGAAAGACTTTTTCGCGGATCAAAACCCTGCCTGATTTTTCATTCCAATGCGGATCGACATGGGTGGATTTGCAGAGGTGCGCACCTAATTCGGCGACCCATTCTGGTTCCACACCCGCCACGGTCCGCAGAAATAATCTGGTTGTTTCGACAACCTCTCCCGCTACAACCCAGTTGGGTTGGTGTGTTTTTATTTCGGGCTGATTGGATTGACCCTCATTGGAAGGATCGCGATTCGTGATTTTTTTCTTGGAGTCTGCCCTTTCAAACACGGTGCTCCCTGGAAAAATCATGACCTGCCGATTCCCATTACCACGGTAAAAATTTTTCTCCTCATGATAGGCCACCTGCCCGAGTAATCCGCTCAGAATTGAACGGTGGATCGCCGCGTATTGTTGGTTCGCATTGCTCGGAGGTTTGAACCGTAGTCCCTGTGCAGATTGGGGGGGGTGATCGAGACCTAAGTCCTTGATAGTTTCCTTAATCTGGGCGTGGAGATCGATCCACTCGCGCATCCGTATGTAGGATAGAAAATTCTGACGACAGAATTTTCGAATCTGGTTTTGCGTTTTAAGTAATTCCCAGCGGTCGTGATATTTATCCCAGATATTCAGCAATGTCAGGAAGTCCGATTCTGCGTCAAAAAACTGGTGATGAGACTGTTGGGCGGCCTCTTGGGATTCCAAGGGTCGCTCCCGTGGATCTTGGATGCTCAGGCCAGCAGCAATGATCGTTATTTCCGGCAACGAGTGTTCCATCCGCGCTTGGAGTATCATGCGGCCAATCGTGGGATCGATCGGAAGCCTTCCAAGATCCTCCCCCATCGGCGTGATCTTCCGTTGCTCGTCCAGAGCCCCTAATTCCTGCAACAATTGGTAACCTCCACGAATGGCGTGCGGGGTGGGTGGATTGATAAACGGGAAGGTTTCTATTTCTCCGAGGCGAAACGCCTTCATCCGCAAAATGACTTCAGCGAGGTTGGCCCGTTGGATTTCCGGTTGGGTAAACGGAGGGCGTTCATTGTAGTCCGCTTCGGAATAAAGCCGGATGCATATACCATTTTGGACGCGTCCACTCCGACCTTTTCGCTGGTTCGCACTGCTTTGCGAAATCGGTTCAATAGGCAACCGTTTTGTGCGTGTGCGAGAATTGTAACGAGCGATCCTTGCAAGACCCGAATCGATCACATAACGAATGCCAGGAATTGTGAGCGATGTTTCCGCAACATTGGTGGCAACAACGATCTTGCGCAGATGGGAAGGATTGAAAACACGCTGTTGCTCAGCAGAAGAAAGGCGCCCGAAAAGTGGCACAATTTCGCAATTCGAACCGAAGCGTCCCTCAAGCAAATCGCAGGTTTCCCGAATATCGCGCTCGCTCGGCATGAATATCAGAATGTCCCCTCCGATTGGATCACCGCACGCAAGTTCAACAGCCTGCAACGCAGCATCCACATAACTAACCTCCCCTTCCTCGACGAGCCCAGCGTCCAAGGGGGCGTAGAGAACTTCAACGGGAAACACTCGACCGGAAACTTCGATAATCGGTGCATTTTGGAAAGCCTCAGAAAAAGCTTTCGTGTCAATTGTCGCGCTGGTGATGATGACCTTGAGATCAGATCGGCGTTCGAGAAGTCGATTGAGATGCCCCAACAAAAAATCGATGTTCAATGAACGTTCGTGAGCTTCGTCGATGATGATCACCTCGTAGCCCCGCAGATCGGGATCGCCTTGAACCTCGGCGAGCAGCATCCCGTCGGTCATGAACTTTATGTGGGTATCTCGGCTGGTTTGATCAGAAAAGCGAATTTTGCATCCAACCTCCCTACCCCATGTCACCCCTAATTCCTCAGCAACTCGACGAGAGACAGAAAGTGCCGCGACCCGACGCGGTTGAGTGCAACCGATTTTTCCCTTCCTCCCCAACCCTGCGGAAAGGCACATTTTAGGGATTTGTGTTGTTTTGCCGGAACCCGTTTCACCGGCGATCACCACCACCGGATGATCCCGGATGGCAGCGATAATATCATCGCGACGCGACGAGATGGGCAAACTCGCAGGATATTTAATGTCATTCCAATCAAACATGACTGAATCCATTATGCCACACACCCAAGAGAGATGACCAACGCAAGTATGAGATACAGAACGATTTTCCCATCAGGAAAACACACAGCCACGCCATCAGCGGAACCGTGGACGATTCAGCAAGGAATGGGATCACGCGATTGAACAAAACAGACTTTACAAGTTTTTCGAGAGGGTTAATGTGGGAGAAATAATTAAGTATGGGAATTTCACAACAATTGCTAGCTTGCGTCGGATTGGCGGGTGTCCTCTTAACCGGATGCGCGGGTCCAGAACGCAAATTGGGTCGTGGTATGAATAACACGATGGAAATTATTAGATTGGGTGAACTCACCCGCTCGATGGAACAAACCGCCATCTGGGAAACCACGGATTCCACTTATGGTAAAGGAATCGTTCACGGTTTGGGACGAAGTTTGGCGCGAACCGGTGCCGGACTTTATGAAATCGCCACCTTTCCATTTCCGAGCTACAAACCGGTTTTCAAACCTGAATACAGGGCGATCAATTCTAATCCAGAAGATCCGGTTTATCCCGATAGCTATAAGCCACTCCTGCTGAGCGATCCTATTTTCAGCCCTGATGCTGCACTCGGTTTCAGCGGTGGCGATATCGCACCCATCTTCCCCGGGAGCAGATTCCGGGTGTTTGATTATTAATTTTAAGTATTCCACGCCGCGCCAACATCTCGAGTGTTGGCGCGTTTTTTTTGTATGAAATTCAGACGTTCCTCCCATTGCAAAATCAACCTATTGTTGAATATTTTAGGGAAGCGCTCTGATGGATTTCATGAATTGGAAACTATCCTTCACCCCCTGCCATTCGCGGATCTGCTGAGTTTTGAGGAGTCCCCATTGCAAGGCGTTCGCCTTACGTGCAACGATTCTCGTTTGCCCGTTGACTCTGGAAACTTGGTTTACCGGGCGGCATCACTTTTTTTCGCCGCTTCCGGAATCCTTTCAGGAGTAGATATCCACCTAGAAAAACGCGTCCCATTAGGTGCCGGTTTAGGTGGTGGGAGCAGTAATGCGGCCATAACCTTGCTGACTTTGAATGAAATCTTTGGACTGCCGATCCCACCTATTGAATTGGGACAACTCGCGGCATCCTTAGGGTCCGACGTTCCATTTTTCCTCCAAAATAAACCCGCACTCGGCACCCACCGAGGGGAACGTATTACCCCGCTGGAGCCCTTCGCATGCCTCAAAGGAAGAGGGCTTTTCCTGATCCATCCCGGCTTTGGAATATCGACCGCTTGGGCATACCAAGATCTCAGCCGGTTTCCCGACGCTTTGAATGGGCAAAAAGGACGAGCCACCGCGATGATTGATGCGTTGCGTTCGGGAACACTTTCCGAAGCGGCACATTGCTTTTATAATTCCCTCGAAGCTCCCGTCCTATCCAAATACCCACTCTTAGTTCTATTTCAGGAGTTCCTGCGAAGCCACGAAGCCAGTGTCACGATGATGTCGGGAAGCGGCTCCACGACCTTCGCCATTTTTGAAGAGGCTTCGCGGTTGCCTCACGTAGAGTCAGCATTCAAAACTAAGTTCGGGGAATTCGCCTGGATCACTAGCGTGATACTCTAACGCGATGATCTCTATCCAAGGCCACACCGATGACTAACGATGGCGGTTTTTGAAAATACTGGTCGATTTTTTCTTTGGGTCGCGGAAAAAAATAAGGAACACCAACAACACTCCAACCGCTCCCCACGCGGGATAAATCCATATCCCGTGCCAATCGTGGGCCACGGTGCCTAAGGGTTTACTTAATGTGAATAATGATTGGGAATGACCAGCCAAAGTGCTCCCAACAAAATTGCCCACACCCCACAGAATGAAAGCAATAAACCCTTGAGCCGCACCGCGGTTGCGATCGTTCGATTCATCATCTACATAAAGCTGCCCCGCGATAAACAGAAAATCATAGCACACTCCATGGAGCAAAATAGCCGTCAGGACCATGCCTGTGCTCCATCCGATTGAGTTCGCACTGGCAGCTAGCAGGAAATAGCGCGCCACCCATGCCAAAATTCCGATGCAGATGGTTTTCTTGTAACCCAAGTAACGAAGCATCACTGGAAGCAACACGAGAAAGATAACATCGGAGACCTGAGCGAGGGACATTTTCGCGGCTGTGTATTCCCATCCTAATTCAGTGACATACAGGTTCATGTTCACGAAATAAAAATAAAGCGGGATACAGATCAGGAACATGCAACCGATAAAAATCGCGAAGGAACGCTTTTTTAATAGTGAGAGCGCGTCCAAACCTAAAATCTCTCCGAGCTTAACATCCGATCCTGTTTTCTTGGGCGGTGTATGGGGTAAAGTGAGTGAAAAAAGACCTAGGATGATAGAAGCCACGCCGGCTAGGTAGAACTGGACCGACGATTTTTCGCCCTTCAGCACCAAACTCAACGTTACACCACCCGCAATCCAACCCACTGCTGACAGTGTCTTGATTAATGGAAAATCTTTTTTGGGTTCGGTTAAATGATGCAGAGAAAGAGAGTTGCCCAACGCCAGCGTCGGAACGAATGTGGCACAATAAACGATGAGCATGGGATAAAACGTCCCGAAAGTTGTCAACGAAGGGATAATGAACATTATCGCTCCGCCTAAAAGACCCAAGAATGCCAATAATTTTTCAGAGGCGAAATAGCGATCCGCGATGAGTCCGACAAAAAACGGGGCAATCATCGCCCCAATGGCGAATGCTCCATAGGCGGCTCCAATTTCTTGACCCCCAAATTTTAAGGTAGTGGACATGTAAGTGCCCATGCTCACATACCATGATCCCCAGATAAAATATTGGAGGAACATGAAGGCAGACAATTTGAGCTTGAGCAAATTTTGCATAGATACTGTGGCGTGAGCCTGC
Organism: Akkermansia muciniphila; assembly: GCA_945867235.1. Lineage (GTDB taxonomy): Bacteria > Verrucomicrobiota > Verrucomicrobiia > Limisphaerales > SXQI01 > SXQI01. The sequence goes on along the minus strand of CAMBHS010000011.1, from coordinate 21,929 downwards.
AAGGTGATGCACAGGCATTAGGGTTGCCACTGCATACTTCTGGATGCACTGCGCTGTCAAGCCTTTCACAAAGGATTAAATTTGAGATTTGAGAGACCGCAACATTGCACGAAACTCGGGATGATTTAGGATAAGAATCCGTGATGAAACGAGATTCCTATGACTTTGATCTTGCTGTGATCGGCGGCGGCAGTGGTGGCTATGCCGCTGCACGCACTGCGGCGGCTGGGGGTGCCAAAACAGTCGTGATCGAGGGAGGTTCCGAGGTGGGGGGATTATGCATTCTTCGCGGTTGCATGCCGACGAAAACTTTGCTCTACGCGGCCGAGGTTCGTCACATCGTTCGCCACAGTTCCCCTTTCGGCATCCAATCATCGCTAGGCAACTTCGATTTTTCTTCCGTCATGGCGCGAAAGAAGCGACTGATCAAGGAATTTGCCGACTACCGTGCCACGCAATTGGGGAGCGGTAAATTTGAGTTCATTCAGGAAATGGCGAGATTTGTGGATCCTCACACCGTGGTTTTAACGAGCGGACGACACGTAACTGCAAGTCATTTTGTGATCGCCACAGGATCCGTCGTGGCACCCCCTCCCCTCCCCCAACTTCAGGAGGTGGGCTTCTGGACCAGTGACGACGCGTTGAGTCTCGAAAAACTTCCTTCCTCATTGATCGTTCTTGGAGGTGGAGCCGTGGCTGTGGAATTAGCACAATTTTTTCAACGATTGGATGTCAATGTCACCTTGATCCAAAGAAGTGCCCAGCTTTTGAAATCTGAAGAACCGCAGGCCGCTGAGGTTATAGAAAAAGTTTTTCGTCGTGAAGGAATGAACGTCCTGACGAACACCCGATTAATCGGAGCACACCGAGAAAATGATTTGAAAGTCATTACCGTTGAACATCAAGGTCAGGAAATAAAAGTGGTCGCGGAAGAAATTCTTTTCGCCTTGGGTCGTGTTCCAAATTTGCGTGGATTGGGCTTGGATCAAGCAGGCCTCACATGCGATCAAGGCAGATTATCCGTGGACACTACGATGAGCACCCCCGTGCCGCACATTTTTGCCGCAGGAGATTGCACCGGATTGCATGAGATCGTTCATATAGCCATCCAACAGGGAGAGATTGCCGCCCACAATATTCTGAATCCCACCGCACCGAAGCAGATGGATTATAGGTTACTGAGCAGCGTTGTCTTTACAGATCCTCAAGTGGCACGGGTCGGCCTCACTGAACAGGAGGCGACACAGCGAGGAATTCCTTACCGTGCAGCCCAATACCCATTCAACGACCATGGCAAATCTATGATCATGGAAGCTCTGGATGGTTTTGTGAAAATAATAGCGAACTCGCTAACAGGAGAAATCATCGGAGCAACTTGTGCCGGACCCGTCGGAGGTGAACTGATCCACGAAATAATCGTCGCCATGTCGAAGCGAATGACCGTCCACGAACTGGCCGCTGTGCCGCACTACCATCCGACCTTAGCTGAAATCTGGACCTACCCAGCCGAAGAATTGGCCGAACAAATCAAACTATAAAACCATCCCGAACTGGCAACAGGTTGGGAGCGGGTCCAATAAAACCCTAGGTTATTTAGACCGAGGCGCAGGATTGCTCAGGTGACGATTGACCGCATTTAAATAGGCTCGGGCACTCGCTTCAACAATATCGGTTCCAGCACCCTTGCCCGTCACCGTTTCGTTGTTACCAAAGTCAACTTTTACGGTAACTTCGCCCATGGCGTCCTGCCCTTCAGAAACGGAACGCAATGCGTAATCACGCAAGATTCCTTGAATTTTTGTCAATCGATCGATGGCCTTCAATGCCGCGTCCACGGGTCCATCGCCAATGCTCGCATCCTGACAGGCTCCTTCTTTTGCGCCATTTTTACGCAAGCGCACCGTCGCGGTTGGAACCGTTAAATTGCCGCAGGTGACGTTCAAATATTCCAACGACCACACCTCGGAAACTGTGGTGATGTGCCCCTCGACTAAAGCGGTCAAGTCATCGTCATAAACAAATTTCTTTTTATCACCAATTTCTTTAAATCGTGCAAAAATCGATTGCACTTCAGCATCGGTCATTTTGAAACCGAGATGCTTTAATCGCGAAGCAACAGCAGCACGTCCGCTATGTTTGGTCAGTGGCAATTCCGTCCCCCCCCAACCCACGTCCTGAGGGTTCATAATCTCGTAAGTTTCGCGTTTCTTGAGGATGCCGTCTTGGTGAATTCCACTGGAATGAGCAAACGCATTCTCGCCGACAATGGCCTTACTGCGTTGAACCAATAGTCCACTCATGCGGGAGACAAGGCGTGAGGATTTGAGAATCTCCTTTGTCACGACGTTGCAATCGATGTCACCGTAATAATCTGCACGAGTTTTGAGAGCCATGACGATCTCCTCCAATGCCGCGTTGCCCGCGCGTTCACCAATGCCGTTGATAGTGCATTCGACCTGCCGAGCCCCGGCTCGCACGGCTGCTAGTGAGTTGGCTACCGCAAATCCAAGATCGTTGTGGCAGTGCACGCTGATGATCGCTTTGCCATTGCGAAACGCCTCGACGGAGTCGTGAAGATGCTTGATCAATGCCCCATACTCTTCGGGAACGGCCCAACCCACGGTATCAGGGACGTTAACAACGGTCGCACCCGCAGCGATCACCGCGTGGCAAACATCAACTAGGAATTCGGGCTCAGTACGCGACCCGTCCTCGGGCGAAAACTCAACGCTTTCCACGTAGGATTTCGCATGTTTCACCCCATCCACAGCAAGGCGAATGATTTCGTTCTGAGCTTTTCCGAGCTTGAATTCTCGGTGGATTTTGGATGTGGCGAGGAACACATGGATACGCCCACGTTTTCCAGCGGGTTTGATAGCCTCTCCAGCCGCTTCAATATCCTTGGCGACGCAACGAGCCAATCCGGCGATCATGGGACCTTTGATCTCTCTTGCAATGGTTTGAACGGCCTCAAAATCGCCCGCGCTGATAACGGGAAAACCCGCTTCGATAACATCCACCTTAAGCCGTGCCAACTGGCGTGCGATCTCAAGTTTTTCGCGGAGATTCATCGACGCACCCGGGCATTGCTCCCCATCACGAAGCGTCGTGTCGAAAATCATGATACGATTTTTTTTCATAGCATTAATCACTCTCCTATTCAAAAACTCCGGTGCCGCACCCACAAACCGAAACCAAGGCGGAAACTCCAATAAAAAAACCCACCGCCGTTTCTGGCAGTGGGGTTTTCAAGAAAACTTTGAACCGCGTCAAAACCCGACTGCCGTCCTGCACAAAAGCAGGAATCGACTCGTTGGAAGCAGACCTAGATTATGACGGCTCACCCATCCTGTTTAATTCAACACCATGGGCAATGTCAACCGTAATACGGAGTTTTTCGTAGGAGTTGACGGGCGTAGAGATGCATTCCACTTTACGCAAAGATGTTCCTAACCTAACGTATGAACATGCCGAAAACGGTAAAAGGGACGGGTCTTCCGACAGACCTCCCCGTGGATTTGCCATTTGAAGATGCGTTACAGAAACTCGAATCCGTCGTCACCGCGATGGAGACCGATGATCTGCCGCTGGAATCGCTACTTTCCAAGTATGCGGAAGGAACCTTGCTGCACCAGCATTGTCAACAAAAGCTGGGAGATGCTGAATTAAAAATTCAACAACTCGAAAAGCTATCCTCAGGCCGAATCTCCACGAAACCGCTGACGTTCGACGACGAAACTTCATGAGTATGAGCCGATTTGTGGATATGGTAGATGATCCGTCCCATGTAAAGAAACTGACGATGCCCCAGTTGTTGGTGCTCGCTGGCGAAATCCGAGAGGAATTGATCGAAAAATTGGCCAAGAACGGTGGCCATTTAGGCCCCAACCTTGGCGTGGTAGAATTGACCCTCGCCTTGCACACTGTTTTTTCCACTCCGAAAGACAAGTTCGTTTGGGATGTGAGCCATCAGGTTTATGTTCATAAATTGCTGACAGGCCGGAAAAACAGGTTTCACACCATTCGGACAACGGACGGATTGAACGGATTCGCGCTCCGCTCTGAGAGCGAACACGATTGTTACGGAGCTGGCCACGCAGGGACGGCACTTTCCGCCGCCCTTGGAATGGCGGCAGCGAGGGATCAACGAGGAACGGGGGAGAACGTGGTTTGTATTTTTGGAGACGCCGCATTGACGAATGGAATCTCCTTCGAAGCGTTGAACAACATCGCCCACACCACGAAACGATTTATTGGGATTCTCAATGACAACGAATGGAGCATCGCCAAAAATGTGGGAGCCATCTCGGCTTACCTCAATAAACTGATCACCCACCCGAGCTACAATAAACTTCATAAGAATTTCGAAGATTTCCTGCGTAAAATGCCAAAGGGGGAACTAGCCCTTAAGATCGGACACAAAGCCGAGGAAGCACTCAAGGGAGCGGCTGCAGATGTCGCACTCCAACATAACCCGACGGCGAGTGGCGAAAGTCGAGGCGGGTTTGGAAGCAGCATGATCTTTGAGGAACTGGGGTTGAAATATTTGGGTCCGATTGATGGACATGACCTCCCGCTACTCGTGAGCACTCTTGAATACGCAAAGAGTGTGGATCATCCCGTCATCATTCACGTTCTCACCAAAAAGGGCCGCGGGTTTAATGCGGCTATTCAATTTCCTGAAAAGTTTCACGGCTGCGGCCCTTACAATGCATTGACGGGTGAAAGTCCTGCGGGGAAACCCGGAACCCCTCCGGCCTACCAGGATGTTTTTGGTCAAACCATGGTTCGTCTCTGCCAGAAAGATAACAGCATTGTGGGCATCACCGCAGCCATGCCTACAGGCACGGGCCTGAAAGCTTTGGAAAAAGCGATGCCCCACAAATACTACGACGTGGGAATCGCCGAGGAACACGCTGTCCTTTTTGCGGCGGGGATGGCGACGATGGGTTTCCGACCTGTCGTAGCGATTTACTCCACATTTCTCCAACGTGCCTACGACTGCATCCTGCATGACGTCGCACTTCAAGATTTGCCCGTGATCTTTTGTATGGATCGAGCGGGGCTTTCAGCCAACGATGGACCAACCCATCACGGGTTATTTGACATCGCTTACCTACGATGCATCCCGAACCTAATTGCGATGGCGCCGAAGGATGAGGACGAGTTGGTGGATATGATGTTCACTGCCACCCATCAATCGCATCCTGTGGCGATCCGCTATCCCCGTGGGCCCGCCGAAGGCGTTGCCATCAAGGATCAGGCCAAATTGATCGAGATCGGCAAGGCTGAAGTCATCCAAAATTACGCTCAAACTGGACACCCAAAAGTAGCTCTCTTTGGGCTGGGTCCAATGAACCGCACGGCTCGCGAAGCCGCGGCGATGCTCACCGCCGAAGGCTTTGATGTGGCGGTAATCAACCCACGTTTTACCAAACCACTGGATGCTGGAATTCACACATTTTTTGCACAGTCCGCCGAGGTTGTAGTGACCTTCGAAGATCATGTTGTCACGGGTGGATATGGCAGTGCGGTGTTAGAACTATTGTCTGAAAAACAGATCAGCACACCTATGATCAGGATTGGTTGGCCCGACCAGTTTATTGAACATGCTTCCACAGTGGATTATCTCCGTGAAAAATATGGACTGACTGCAGAAAATGCTGTGGCTCAGGTAAAACAAATCCTCACGCCAGCCCAAGGCAAATCCTTGAGGGCTGTGGCCTGATTTTAAACCCTTATCAACGCGAAACTGACCCTCAATGGCCTACACTGATATCACCCCTCCATCCGGCGGTAAAATAACTGTTAATCAAGGCAAACTTGACGTCCCTAATAATCCTATAATCCCTTTCATCAGGGGTGACGGGACGGGTCCAGACATTTGGGCAGCCAGTGTTCGAGTTTTCGACGCGGCGGTTGAAAAAGCCTACGCAGGGACAAAAAAGATCAACTGGTTTGAGGTATTTGCTGGAGAATCGGCGAAAAACAAATTCGACAACTGGCTCCCGGATGAAACCGTCGCTGCGTTTCAGGAATACTTGGTCGGCATCAAAGGCCCCCTAACGACGCCGGTTGGGGGTGGTATCCGTTCACTTAATGTCGCCCTCCGGCAGATGCTTGATCTCTACGTGTGCCTGCGACCTGTGCAGTATTTTACCGGAGTTCCATCGCCTGTGAAACATCCAGAGAAGGTGGAGATGATCATCTTTCGTGAGAACACAGAGGACATTTACGCTGGGATTGAATACGCTGGGGGCACTCCCGAAGCAAAACTGTTATTGGATTTCATTGAAGCAACTTTTCCCAAGGACTTCAAAAAGATCCGGTTCGGCACACATCAAGCCATTGCCGATTACATGAAGTTGGCGGCTCCCGATCACGACACCTCGAATATCCCAGTCCAAGTGGGAATTGGGATCAAACCCGTTTCCAACGTGGGCACGATTCGATTGATGAAATCCGCAGTAGAATACGCGCTCCATCACCAACGGAAAAGCGTCACCATCGTGCACAAGGGTAATATCATGAAGTATACCGAAGGTGCGTTCCGTGATTGGGGTTACTCAGCGGCGGAGCGGATATTTGGAGACAAGGTTTATACCTGGGCGCAATACGAACGGACGAAAAAGTCGCAGGGCGAACCGGCAGCGAACGAGGAGCAAAAAGCCGCGCTGAAAGCAGGTCGCCTTCTGATCAAGGATTCCATCGCGGACATCACCCTCCAACAAGTGCTGACTCGCCCGGAAGATTTCGATGTCATCGCGACATTGAATTTGAATGGGGATTATTTATCAGATGCGCTGGCCGCACAGGTCGGCGGCATCGGAATCGCACCCGGTGGCAATATAAACTACATCACTGGGCATGCTATCTTCGAAGCCACACACGGCACCGCTCCGAAATATGCAAATCTTGATCGGGTCAATCCCGGCAGCGTGGTGCTGAGCGGGGAAATGATGTTCCGTTATCTTGGTTGGGATAAAGCGGCTGACCTGATCATTAAAGGTCTCAATGGTGCAATCGGATCCAAAAGAGTCACCTACGATTTTGCACGACTTATGGAAGGATCCACCGAAATTAAATGCTCTGAATTTGGTCAGAACATCATCGACCACATGTGAACTCGTCGTTTTTCTCTTCCATTTCGTTAAGCTTGACTCTGTTGTGGAGTCAGGCCACTTTTTTTGCTCAGACACAACCTTCGCTTGATGGAGCTTCTCGCCCCGATCTCCAAGCGATTATTAACAAAAAAGGCGAACAATCCGACAGCCAACGCCTGAAAGAACTGTTCCAAACTGAGTGGAAATATCAGATGGAAATCCATCCCGAGGCCGCAACCTACTACGGCTACCCGGGACAGAACAATCGATGGTCAGACCACTCCCTTGGTGCGGTAGAGCGCGAGAAAAAGGAGGCTTTGATTCTTCTCACCGCCTTACAAACCGTCAATCGCTCTTCGTTGGTAGAACAGGATCAATTGAATTTCGATCTGTATCAACGAAAACTCCGCGAACGTATCGAGGGATTTCAATTTTCTGCCGAACTTTTAGTCGTCAACCAGATGGGCGGCGTGCAACTCGAGGCGGCTCAAATCATCGCCATGATGCCCAATGTGAATGTGGGTGATTATGAAAATATCCTCGGCCGATGCAGTGGATTGCCACTATGGATTGATCAAACTATTGAAGTGTTAAAGGTGGGTTTGGCCAAAAAAACTACCCCGCCCCAGATAACGCTTCGGGATGTTGCCGAACAAATTCGTCGGCAGATTGTGGATGACCCCCAACAAAGTCCCCTGCTCCGCCGGTTTTTTGAATTTCCTACCTCTATTCCTTCGAGTGAACAGGAACGCCTGCGGAACCAAGCCACCAAGATTTATCGCGACGCGATAAAACCATCATGGGAACGATTGCTCAGTTTTTTTAATGACACATATTACCCTCAAGCAGTGACAAGTTCTGGCCTCGCCAAACTGCCGAATGGTCAAGATTGGTATGCCTACAATGCACGCGTTCATACGACCACCACGCTGACACCGAGACAAATCCACGAGATCGGTTTATCCGAGGTCAAACGCATTCGAGCGGAGATGCGAACCATCATCAAGCAAACTGAGTTCAGTGGAACTTTCTCAGAATTTCTAACCTTCCTCCGCACGGACGACCGTTTTTTTTACACCCGAGCTGAAGACCTTATCACCGCCTATCGGGATATTTGTAAACGGGCGGATCCCGAATTAGCCCGTATTTTTGGGACCTTGCCCAGACTTCCTTATGGTGTGATGGCGATTCCAAGTTATTCAGAAAAAACTCAGACCACAGCGTATTACGAACCCGGTGCTATCAGCGTTGGGCGACCCGGATTTTTCTTCGCCAACACCTATGACTTGCGCTCCCGACCCCGTTGGGAAATGGAGGCGTTAACCTTGCATGAGGCTGTCCCAGGCCATCATTTGCAATTGGCCTTAGCGCAAGAAATGACAGGTCAACCCGATTTCCGACGCTTCGGTGAATACACCGCATTTATCGAAGGATGGGGTCTTTACGCCGAAAGTCTTGGGGAAGAGTTGGGCTTTTATAAAGACCCTTACATGAAATTTGGACAGCTCACTTATGAAATGTGGCGCTCCATCCGACTGGTGGTTGATACGGGAATGCATTCGCTCGGTTGGTCCAGGCAACAGGCCATTGATTACTTTTCTGCGAATGCGGGAAAAACAGAACATGATATTACCGTAGAAGTGGATCGTTACCTTGTGTGGCCTGGACAAGCTCTGGCTTATAAAATTGGGCAATTAAAAATTAAGGAACTGCGGACATTCGCTGAAAAGGAACTCAGATCGAAATTTGATCTGCGTCGCTTTCATGACGCCCTATTGCTCCAAGGTGCTCTGCCGTTGGATGTGCTGCAGGCGCATATCCAAGCGTTCGTTCAAAACGAAAAGTCAGGGCGTCAATAACTTGGGACAGCTCCACGATCGTTTCAGCCTTAACTCTGTTTAAAAATCATGGTCAGAATCCCCCAAAGAATAATTACAAAAAAAATCGATAATAGAATGAAACGATTCCGAGCGACTCGTTTTTCATAACGCAAAGGACGGAGTCCATTAATGCTTCCAGCGGCAAGGTAAGTGACGAGTTTCGGGTTGGTGGAAGCAGGACCACGAAAAAATGTTTTTAGCCTCCGCCAAGCACTGAATGGATCGTATTTACGAACACCCAAGTCATTATAATGGGCAGGCAAGGATTGCGCTTCAGATTTGTTCTGTAAGCGGTCAACGGGTTCGAAAATCGGTTCTTTAGGTAATGAGCTAATCGGGTGGACGGGAGTCGAAATCTGCGGACTCCCCACGGTGCGAGGCTTGGGCGTTGCTTCAGGCCGATCGACCTGTGATTGCAACCGGTTTATCTCATCTTCCAATCGAGACAGTTGGGATCTCAACGCCTTGGAACGAAGATCGATAGGGTCAGGATTGTTTTTTTTCCACCAGACCATGTGTATTTCATCGACGAAGCATTAAGAGAATGATCACTGTCAAGCCAACCAAGGTAACTCCAGCAACGGGCCAATTCAATGCGAGCCCAATTCGGCAGAGTGCTTTAAAATCAGAGGTAGGGATAATGCTGTCAGGCCCATCGGTTCCATTTTTCTTAACACTAGAATCATCCGATTTCGCTTCTAGCTTGGGCCATTTGATCCTAGCCGAATTCCATTCCATACGTGCGTTTTCCAAAGTAGTCAATGCACGGGTCAATTCTGTGCCCCAGTTTTCCTGAGTCCAATTCTCGTCCCTCAACGCGTTCACCTTGTTTAACGCCTCGCGTAAGTCAACCACCGTGCGATTGATCTGCTCCGCATCTCGGCGGGCGGTGAATTCAGCCTCATCGAGAAGACCGATACCGCGCTGAAGATTGAGTAACATTTCCTCGCGGCCGGTTTGGAATTCAATGCGGCGACGACGAGATTCTTCGAGGCCAGCTCTTTCGCGTTCTAGTTCTTCCTGGGCTCGCTTAAGCTCGCTTAACCGTTGCTGGGTGTCGCTTACTTTTGATTCCAGATCCTCGCGTGAAGGGGGACGCTGGGATTGTGACGGCGGTGCCGACGTATGGGCACTGGAATATGTCGTCTTCGGGGTGGCCTGATAATCGGCATCGATAAAGTCAGAATCGTCGTACTGTGATCCCATAAATGTATTTTAGTCTTGTCCTGATTGGAGTAAAGGCGATTTAGGTTTGTTCAAAGTTGGCTACTTTTTTGAGGCCCAAATAAAAGGGTAACCATCCGACAAGAACGGACAAAGCAAGAAAGGATCCCCCGCAAATAATAGAGGTGGTAATGCTCATGTCTCCTGAGGACACCCAAGGTGAACCGTAAGCCAGTAAACCAATGGAGATCAAAATGTAGAAAAAACTGACAATAAGACAGAATGTACCTCCAAAGCCGCTCACAATTTTACTCGGGTTTTCCTCGCGGAAATTAGGATACATGGTGCCCAACCCCACTGCGAGCCCATTCAGGGTAAAGGTCATGACGATGATAGCCACCGAAAAAAAGCATAACCGAAAAAAATCCATCTTCAACATTCGACAGGATAATAGGATTAATCCCAGCGTTACCACTAAGGAGGCGATACAAGCGAGCAGAAACTTCATCTTGACGGCTCTCACTAATCCCAAGGGGGCGAGGCCAAGAATCCACACGCGTTTACCCTCCAATGAGAACTGCGGAAAAACGAACCGAGTCGTTAAGGTGGCCAAGTTTAAACTACAGGCTCCGAGGTTTAGGAAGGACACCGTATTGATCCAAAAAGTGTTCGTTAATTGCGTCGAAAAATGACGCAGATTGATGATGTAGGCAGCCAATAAACCGAACAGAACCAAGGTCTGCCCCCATTGCGTCGTGTCTCGCCAGAAAATGCGTAAATCCTTAACGATGAGTGCCCTGGAATCGGGTTTAATCCAGCGAAACCAACCTATAAAACGCTCTAGACCACCAAGGGCCATTTGATTTTCGGACCCACGACGACTCGATTTAAGTCCCCATTTCCATTGTCCAAAAATGCTACTGCGGCTTTGTACTGTCGATGCCGCCGAGTATAAGAACTGGCCCGTATAGGTCAGGCAAACGAAACCGAAAAATAATACATTACTTAGCAGCACCAGAGCGAAAAAAATGGCCGTGGACCACGCTCCTTCCGCCCAATTCAATACGCTTGAGGATAACCAGTAACTGGGCAACAGCGGGAATTGAGCGAATCGCGTTTGGACAAGCATTTGATCCAAAACCGCTAACACGCGGATCTCCAGCATTTCATCTGTCAATGGCTCTGGTTGCATCAAAAATGCCACCGCAGCCAGTAGGGAGATACCCGTCACTATAATGCTGATCTGAAAGGATCGCCGATCCAAATACCGAGCCAACACCATCGCAAACCATGCTCCGAATACTGCCGGAAGCACGACAAACATCCCCACCAACAGCACCGCCAATGCATAGAAGTGCCATGAAACACCCCGCGTGAGTCCGAATGCCGCGAGCAAAGGTGCGATTAAAAAAACAAAGGCCCATGAAGCGAGAAGGGTCGATTCAATAAATTTCCAGCGAAAAATCGTTTCCCGTGGGATCGGAAGGCTAGACAGGAACATGGTTTCCCGGTTGCGAAAGAAATTGGTGTAACTGATCACGAGACTGCTGAACAGCAACAGAATGAATAGGAACGCAAAGAGAACAAATAGCAACCGCTCTGTTAATAGGGTTCCTAGACCAGGAAACGTTTCTACAAAGCGCAATCCTCGATAGAACAACCAAAAGGAAAGCATCTGGTATCCCCCGGTAAAGAGCAGCACCAAAAAGAACCACGCTGGAGATTGGGTCAAAGCAGAATGGAAGCGTCGAAACATCTGGCGCGAATTTACCTGCACCAATAAGCGCAATGGGGAAGCGTTGGAATCCTTACTCATGACGCATGGGTGACAGGTGCATGAGTGTGGTCGGATACAAGATTCGCTTCGGCTGCGGTCAAGGCGAGAAACGTCAGTTCCAATGCACCATCCACCCCGCTTTGTCGGCGTAATTCTTCCTGAGTCCCCAAGGCCACCAAACGACCATGATGAATAATGCTGATTCGATCCGCCATTTCCTCAGCCACACTGAGCTGATGAGTGGAAATAAAAACTGTCATTCCCTGCTTGGTCTTTTCTTTAAGAATATCCTTGAGGACGCGTGCATGGTGGGGATCTAACCCGACCATTGGTTCGTCAAGAATGATCACTTCAGGATCGTGAAGGAGTGCCGAAACGATGGCCACCCTCTGACGTGTGCCATGGGAAAGTCCCTCGATACTTTTCTTGAGGTAGGGTTCCAAATTGAATCGAGAAATCAATTCATCTGAATTCCTCAACATCACTTTTTCTTCCATCCGAAAAATTTGCCCCGTAAATCGAAGGAATTCAGCGGTGGTTAGTTTGTCATAAAGAAACGGAAAATCAGGCACGTAGGCCATGCGTTTTCTGGCTTCCATCGGATGCGTTTGCACATCAAACCCTGCGATTTTTGCTTGGCCTGAACTCGGTCGAAGAAGACCGGACAGCATCTTGATCGTCGTTGTTTTGCCTGCCGCATTCGGTCCTAGCACCGCAAAGAATTCTCCTCGCGGCACGGTGAGACTGAGATCATTGACCGCAGTCAGATCGCCGAATCGCTTGACCAATTGAACCAGTTCGATCATGGGAATTTATAAATTAAGCAGCACATCGCTTACCAAATGAACATCTCCAGGGAGGTCCAACCGAAGGATTTCTCCCACGCGACTGATGATCGCGACAATTTCATAACGATCAAATAACCGTGCCTCCAATCGGTAGACTCTAACTCGGGAATGTCCTAGCCTGAGCCAGTCCTTACGGGCACTCCAATTCAGGTTGGGTAAAATGGAATTGGTTCCAGCCATATTGGGTAGACCTGCCAAAAGTGCCAATGGAAGATTGAGTCCTGACTCGGCGATCAATTTTTGAGGATTTTTGAGGTCGGCAAAGTAAATTTTTTTATGCCACTGGGTCAAACCATCGTCAGACTTCAAAGTGATTTCTTCGAGCGCTGATTTTGCCTGAATCTCCCATGTTGTGGGTTTGAGTGTTCCTTTCAACATCAACTCATTCCACAAATGATTGGTTCCGAATTTACCGTGACCATTCAGACGAAGGTGCCCCGCATTATCTGGCAATAACAAAGTGCCTTCCAACGTGACACCGAAATTCTCAGGAGCCTCAACCATTCCTTCAAGTTCATACTGTTCGCTCATCCGTTTGCCGGTCAACGTCTCTCGGCCGACGCTGGGGATCCAGCGAAGATAACCCATTTTTTTGCCTTGGGAGCTGAGTTCCAACATCGAGTCGTCGGGGGCCGTCAAAATTTTTGCCCATACCATTCCAAGCGGAACCGAAGCTCCAGCCTCACCTTTTCCACCCAATTCGGATCTGCAAAGAAGAACGGTCATCGTTATCCAGAACGCCATCAACCCTGTCAGGATCACGCGACGAAACATAAAGACCTACGGGGCACTCGCAGGAACATTCAGCAATTGACCCGCTTGCAATTGGCGGGGATTGATTCGGGGATTCGCAGCCTGCATCGCACTTGCCGTCACCCCATACAGCACCGCAATCGAACCATAGGTTTGGCCGACTTTCACAACATGCGTTCGGTTCACACTTACAGGTGCCACTCGACCCGGAGTTTCGTTCCTCGGTTGCGGAGCGGGGCGAGTGGCGGGAGTTGCATGAGGCGATGACACCGAGTGTTGCTGAAGGGAACGGGGGACAGGTGTGGGTTTCGGTATAGGTAACGATTGTTTGACCCCGGGTGGAGTATTAGGCACGCGAATATAATTGGTCACATAATTTGTGACCGAAAGTGGTTTTCGATCCAATGCTAATTTGACGGCAGCCAACTCGCCACGCAACGCGGTATTTTCAAAACGATTGGTCGTCAACAGCACTCGATTGTTCGTCATCTCTATTCGAAGTGCCAAATTGTTGGTGATTAACTGTTCCATTTGCCGCTGAACATCACGCGCTACGACTCCATAAGAGACTGTTTTAGCGATGTCAATTTTCATCGCTTCCATATGCATCTTTACCACGTCCCCCAACTCGGATTTGGGGCGAAGTCGTAGGTATCTATCCAGATGGTAAATGGCGGCAATGGGATCGTAAACCTTGTCTTTAAAAATCATTCCCAACTCAAAATGAGCTAGAGCCGAATTCGGATTGTTGTTCAGAACTCGGACATAGGATTCCGCCGCCCCTATATAGTCATAACTTCGAAACCGATTCTTACCCTCAATAAAATAAGGGTCTTTATCTTCCTCAAAAGACTTGTGTCCATTAGGGAAACAACCGCTCAGTAAAAAACCAAGGCAAGAAATTAAAAGGGTATGCCAGATTGCTGGCCAGTTACTCATGCCAGCAAACTAAGGTAAGGAATCGGTCGATGCAATATCGCGATGATTCGATGTACTGTATTCCAGCCAAAGAAGATTCCTTTTGCAATCCGCCCCTCCATTTCCAGAAACACGCTTCGAATTAAGGAGGCAAAAGTTGCAGCCGATAAAATTTGGTGACACCCGGAGTAGAGGCATCGAGATAAACAGCGTTCGCACCGGGAGCAGTCACCGGCGTTCCTAGATTTTTCCACGCCTGCTGCGTGCTGAATTCCGGGCGGGCTGATAATTGATAGCGGCGTCCGGGATCACTTTTCCATAAAACCCTCGTTCCTTCCCCCGACATTTGGACAGATTGAATTAGAAAACTTACCGACTTTGGGTCGGTCGGATTAGTCCCCGTCGCCGCTTCGAACTGATTACTAAAACCATCAAGGTCAGCATCCACGATGGGTGCAGCGGTCGCGCTTGTCCAAAGCGGAAAATATTTACGTTGAAATCCATCGTCCAGCCCATCGAAATTATCGTCAGGATAGGCGGGAAGGATCTCAAGGTATCCATTTGCATAGGCCACATTTTCGCCTCGCCTTACCACCAAGGAGCGCAAGCCTGGGGTCGCATTGGTCGCAACAGAAGCAAAAGCAACCACTGCGTGGGTATTATTAACAAATCGATTTGCGATAAACTTATAGGGGACAATCGTGACCCCATCGCCGGTGATACTGATCGTGGCATCAGACGTAATCTGAGAGGAAGCGATCCCAATATAAAAGTTTTGCCGACCTTGTCTCACGCTGACCGCCGATCGATCCTTGGTTTCCGCGCCTGGGATCGTGTCAGGATTGTTTATCCCCACAATTCGCCACGGAGCCGCATTCGATACCACGGTGATATTCAGGGTCGTTCTTAAAAGTCCGGCAACCGCGACCGCTAGGTTGGTAGAGGGCCGGAAACTCGTATTCGCACCCACGTAATCGGGGGCGATGTCTCGTCCACGAAACAGAGAATTCTGTTCGGTCACCGAGGATGGATCCAAAGGGGTCGCCCTCACCTGATAGCTTCCCACGGGCAACGCCTCGAAAACGTAACTCCCATCCACGGATGAGACCGTGCCAGCCGCAATGTTGCCTTGCAAGGTCTCTGCAAAAACTGCGGCACCAAATACATTCTTACCATTCATGGTGACGCGCCCCCCGATGGAACCCAACTTTGACTTATAGGACTCCAGAGGATAGAGAAACCTGACCGCAGCGATTTCATCCGCAGAAAGTCCTACCGATGTGCTGACACCATTGGCGGCTGGAATCACGGTTGCACCTCCCACCGGAGTGTGATCAAGTCCAATGAAATGCCCAATTTCGTGCAAAACCACAGCCTCGACAAATTGATCCGCACTGATCGTGTTGGTCACCGAGGTAAACCATCCAAAATCAAGACCGTTCAACACAGTATCTGCCTCTAAAATGTTATTGTCAGCATCGAGCAATACCGCCGTGTAACCTCGAAGGTTGGTCAAGTCTACTCCGCCAACCAATCGAGTTTTTTTTGCCCAGAACACTAGATTGGTATTATCGCCAGAGGTGATTTCATCAGATTTGGGTGCCAATCCTGCATCCTCAAACCGCAGGGAGGTTCCGGGAACCGACTGCCACTGTGCGAAACTGGCTCTGATGGCATTCAGTTCCATCTCCCGATTCGCTGTGGACCAAGCATCTGTGGCGAGGTAGTACCGAATCGCTTTGGTGGTGGGATTCACCAATCGGGAATCATAGACCATCGACTTCGTGTTCCAGCGGAGGACTTGACCTTGAACGTTGATATACGGAACAAACGCGCTGACGGGGTCTAGCCAACTCACGAGGAGTAAAGCGATAACAAACCTTTGTAAGGGTATCATGGTGAAGATAAATGGATTGCAACCACCTGTTTTTTTAATCCTGCAATACTTATTGCCCTCGGTTGCTCGATGGGGTTGGCACTAGACAATTCCATTGGCGGTGGGTTGACCCATCCTTCCAAGTTCTCAGCTGAAGATAAGACCGGAATTTTCCCTTGGTTAAACCCCACCAATACCCATTGTCGAGTCGCGGATCGTTTCAGAAAAACCACGCATCGCTCCCCTAAGCCGAACTCCGGTTGACCCGTGAGGACAACCTTCCGCTCTCCCAGGACTCCTCCGGGGAGGGAAAAAGTCAGGCACTTCTCCGATGTCTCCAAACCCTTCCAAAAGTCTTCCACATCCACTTCAATCGTCGTCCGAATGGGGATATCCTGCGTCCGATCCACGCTCTTGCTTTTAATTCGTCCTATTGCAACCAAATCTGCGGAGCCCACCAATTCGCGTAATGTCATCGCTCGCGAGCGCGACTCCGCCCATGTAGAGGTCTCTAGGTTAATTCCTAACACGAGGGCGACCAGCAGACGAAATAACGGAAAATGACGGGTGCCTGCTCGATTGCTTTGTATGATTTGCTTCATTTTTTCAACTGAAGGGTTCATTGTTTACAGCTTCAACGCATTTACCTCCAGATCAAGTCATTTTGATGAGCCTCGACCAAAAACATTCGTCATTAATTCGGAAGGCCTTTAGCTAATGAACATCGCATCACCATAGCTAAAAAAACGATAGCCTTGTCGGATCGCTTCCTCATAGGCCGCCAAACATTTCTCTCGGCCCTCGGCACGACCTGGATCGATGAACGCACTCACGAGCATGAGCAAGGTCGATTCGGGAAGATGAAAGTTGGTCAACATAGCATCAACCAGGCTAAATTCGTGGGGTGGATAAACAAACAATTGAGTTTGTTGCCACCGGCCGGCCGCTTGTTCCAAGCCAATGTTGGCGGCAGATTCAAGAACCCGCAACGACGTGGTTCCAACGGCCACCACTCGACCTCCATCCAACCGACACTTTTGAATCTCAGCTAATGTTTCCATGGGTAGAAAAAACCGCTCCGAATGCATCTGATGCTCCTCAATTGCGCTAACTTTCACGGGAGCAAATGTCCCTGCCCCAACGTGCAGTGTGACAGGGGCAACTCGGATCCCTCGAGTTTTCAAATCGTCGAGGATGGTTGGTGTGAAATGAAGTCCAGCAGTCGGAGCAGCCACCGAACCATTAACTTGGGCATAAACGGTTTGATATCTCTCTACATCCTGCGATCCAGTCTTTCCCTTTGGTCTTTTGATATAGGGCGGCAACGGTATTTCACCTAACTCCGGTAAAACTTCAAAAATGTTGCGTTCGAGAAGGAATTGAAGCCGACATAGACCCGTGTCTGTTTTTTCTAATAACTCAACCTGGATGCCAGCTTTCGTCCCATCGAGTCGATGTAAATCGATGCATCCACCAATTACCAACCGTTTGGAAGGGCGAACCATGGCCCACCATTCGTTTTCTTTGATTTCCTCAATTAATAAGACCTCAAAAGCACCGCCCGTGGTCGGTTTAGAGCCTCTTAACCGTGCCGGAATGACACGCGAATCGTTGACTACAAGCAAATCTCCAGAACGTAATTCCTCCAAAAGATCAAGGAATCTAGCATGGCGGATGAGCCCATTTGTTCGATGGTAAATCAGTAACCGTGATCCTTCCCGACATTCAGCAGGGTGCTGCGCGATCAGGTGTTGGGGCAGATTGTAATTAAAGTCACTGAGTTTCAATCGATTCAAGAAGCGAAAGTTTAAAGCATGGAAATCACCAACGCAACGCCCCTTGAAGTTATTGAATGTGGGTCGAAATGGGGAATTACGTTCAACCTCAATTTCTACCGCTAACCTAGGTTTCTTGGCGAATGCCGTATCCAAAAAGATTCGTTACGTATCGGCATTATTTATTCGAACACTGCCACCATCATCGTGAACCCTCATTGTTAGGTTAAATTTTGAATCAATAAAAACATATAACATGTTGTTTTTGAGTTGTTTACGATTCTATTAATGGTGCTTTCTGGTTTAATTCTTTTGGGTGAGTTCCTTCAAATCAAAAGTCAAAACGATTGAGTTATTTACATGTTTTTCACAAGAAATGTGAATAAGTAGCAGTAAAAATTCCAAATTATCCATTGACCGAAGTGGGTTGAAGTGGGTAACTTTGGGGCGTTGTGGGGCAGCAGGGATCGAAAACCCATGCTGCATTTTATGTCTGCTTTAGTGAACATCACGCCAGTTTACTATAATTCCCTCTACCGGCACGGGGTAGACGACAAGCGTCGTCTGCAAATACCGGCAAAGTGGAGGTCCGTACCCGACGAGGTGTTCACGGTGATCCTTTGGCCCAATGGCATCCAGCGCGATGCGTATTTGTTGGTTCTCCCGCCCGAACCTCTCCAGGCATTGGTGGCGAAGCTAAAAAGCATGCCTTATTCTGATCCCACGGCAGATTCTTTGCGCCGTCTTCTGGGGAAAAAATCCGACCAAGTCACCTTGGATAAAAGTGGCCGTATTTGCCTTCCTGAACTGATCACCAAACCCGCTGGGATTGACAAGGAAGCGGTGCTGGTCGGTTCGTGGGACCGTTTCGAAATTTGGAATCCCGAACGCTATGACCAAGCAAGTGTGGTCGATGACGCTCTCGCCTCCGAAGCCTTCAAGCTGATTTAAAATAAAATGAATTTAACCCAGTTACTTGCGGTAGGAAAAAGTTTCATAGGGATGCGAAGCGAACGTAGTCCCTACGAATTACGGCAGGAAAACCTGCTGCCGAAATTTGGATCCGACCGGGAAATTGTCGCTCCAATCCCAAGCGAAAGTGCCCTAGATGATTCGACAACGCGAAGCGCATTCGCCGTTTCAAAAAAACCCACTTTTCGAACCTCCTTCATTCCGAAGAAGAGGAACTCAACAATGGATCGTCCATCGATTCAAGGGTCACTCGCATTGGAAGAGGTGAAAGTAATGCGCAATGATTTACTCGACGCCGATCTCGAACTGGCACCAGTAAAAAACCGAATCGAAACCATATTTCCCACTCGTATTGCTCGCAACACGGGTTGGAGTCGACTCGGCAGCAAATTAATGGAAATGACGTCGGTTCGATGAAAATTATTTTGAGGAGCGGCGATCTTAAGCCGTGTTGATTCAATGAAACTTGGGTTTGTGCATTGTTCGGTAATGTTGAAAGAAGTTGTGGAAGCTCTCAAGCCAACGACAAACGGATGGTATGTGGATGGAACCCTAGGGGGCGGGGGTCATGCTGAAGCCATTCTGGAGGCCAGCGGACCTGACGGAATACTTTTTGGGTGCGACCGCGATGAGCGAGCCCTTTCGGCAACCTCGGAACGGTTAGCCCGATTTGGAGACAGGGTGACCTTATCGCAGGGAAATTTTACCGAATTACCGAGGTGGGTGCAGGCTGAGGCTTGCGATGGCGTGATTTTAGATCTTGGCACGAGTTCCCCTCAATTGGATCAGGCCGAACGTGGATTCAGTTTTCAACAGGAAGGCCCGTTGGATATGAGAATGGATCTTCAACAAAAGAAGACTGCGGCCACCATTACAAATTCTTATGAGGAGAAAGAATTAGCCAATCTCTTCTGGGAATTCGGCGGAGAACGAGAATCACGAAAAATTGCCCGAGCCATCGTGGAAACACGGGCGAGCGGACTTATTCGCACGACGATCCAGTTGGCAGCGGTGGTGGAGAAAGCAAAACCGCGTCGAGGCGCAAAGACCCATCCGGCAACACAGGTATTTCAGGCACTCCGGATGGAAGTGAATGACGAACTGGGTTCACTCCGTAGTGGACTCACCGGGGTTTGGAGTCTTTTGAAGGTTGGAGGGCACCTCGCAGTGATCACCTTCCATTCGCTCGAAGACCGAGTGGTGAAAGACTTTGGGCGACGATTAGAACGAGATTACGTGACCTCCGGTGATGTCGACGTGCCCGAACTCCGCATTCCTAAACCAATCGAAGCGAGGTGGTTGCAACGGAAAGCCGTTACACCATCCCCCGAAGAATTGATAAAAAACCCACGTTCACGTAGTGCCCAGCTCAGAGTTCTAACGAAACTGGTATGAGCAACCTTAAGGAGAAATAACCATGCCACGACCAAACCGACAAAGATTTCAAGCCGGCAAAACACACGGGTTAGATGTGATTATGGTGTTGATGGTTTGCACCCTGATCGCCTGCGCCGGATTGGGTTATGTGTGGCAAAAGGAGCAAATCAACCAATTAGGCAAAAAAACTAAAGGGTTAGAAAACCGGATCGAGGAATTAAAATTCCGAGAGAAAAACCTACAACGGGAAGGTGCCAGATTGAGTACGACGCGTGAGCTTGAAACTCAAATGCGACGAATGAATCTGGGATTAAACGAACCCAAGCCGGATCAAATCGTGCGCCTTCCTGATGGGCCTCAAGAACTACAAACCCTCAGCCACGGAATATTCTCGGCCAAGAAATAATACCATAAACCCACATAAAAATGGGATGTTAACATGAGAAACGCGGAAAGAAAACAAGGTCGACTGATGGCTATCACCATCATGCTCGCCCTTTTTTTCCTCCTGCTAATCGGGCGGTTGATTGATTTGCAGGTTTTTCGTCATGAGGAACTTCGCAAAGCGGCAACAAATAATACTGAGCGACGCATATTACGAGGCCCACGGCGTGGGGATCTCAAGGACATTCGGGGCACCCTGCTGGCCACAAGTCAAACGGTTTACAACATTTCAGCAGATCCCACTATTATTGACACGAATCACCTCGTCGTGGCTCAAACCATCGCACCAATTTTACAGCTACCAGTCCATGAACTCGCAGAAAAACTTAAGCCGCGGGAAATTCGAAAAAAAGCAGATGGAACCCCGATATTTGATCAGTATGTGATGATCAAACACAAGGTGGATGCGGCGACATGGCACCGATTGGAGCAAGCCATGACCAACCTCGTGTTTGCGACGGACGAAAAAAAACTCCCTAAAAAGAAACAAGTTTACTTCAATTATATTCGACGCAGTGCCCTACAGGCGGAGGCTGACCAAGAACGTGTGTATCCAAGCGGAACTCTGGCGGCACATGTGTTGGGTTACGTGGGAACGGGAACCAACCGTACGCCCCAAGGTGTCGTGACGGGCACCACCGGCAAATCTGGATTGGAAAGTTATCTCAATGTGGGACTGAGTGGTGTTTACGGATGGCGCAATACGGAACGTAATCGTTCCAGCGAGGAATTGGTTCGCTTCCGTGATCAAGACGTGGAACCCAAAGCAGGACTCAACGCAATTTTGGCTTTGGATGCAGGCGTGCAGTATATCGTGGAAACCGAACTTGCCGAAGGAATGGCAAAGCATCGCCCACTCGGCATCTGTGCTGTCGTGGTTCGACCCAAGACGGGAGAAGTGCTTGCCCTTGCCAATCTACCCACCTTTGATCCCAACGATCTCTCAAAAACTACGGAACACGACCGACTGAATCGAGCGATAGGACAAGTTTACGAACCGGGCTCCACATTTAAGATCGTCGTCGTCTCCGGTGCGCTGAAT
>CAMBHS010000010.1 GCA_945867235.1 Akkermansia muciniphila | reverse complement strand
GCCGGGCGCCGAAAACATCCTCGCCTTGCGCTGCCTCGAACGCAGCCGGCATTGGGACGACTTCTGGAAATTACGGGCCAACCACCACGCCGCCCTCAACGACACCCTAAGCCTCTCCGCCTAATTTGAAGTATTTTGTCCTGCGCCCCCAATTCAGCAACCCATTAGAAAAGTATTGCCAACACATTCTTTTGGAGGTTGAATTCAGGAACCGTTGGAAGGATGTCTTGTGCCATGGAAACTGTTGCCGCATACCGTTCGAAAAACGCTTTCACACTCATCGAATTGCTCGTCGTAATCGCGATCATCGCAATTTTGGCTGGCATGCTTCTCCCCGCGATGAGTAAGGCGAAAACAAAAGCTCAAGGAATTCAGTGTCTGAGCAATTTGAAACAGCTCCAGTTGGTTTGGCAACTCTACGCCGATGATAACAATGATCGGCTGACCACTTCCGGTTACATGAATCCCGTAGAACCCTCCGCGTGGATTGACGGTTGGCTCGATTTTAATCCCGGCAATAAGGATAACACAAACACTCTGGCTCTTCAGGATCCGAAACGCTCCAAGTTTGCTTACATATTGAAAAACATCGGAGTCTATCAATGCCCGGCGGATAGGAGCACGGTGACGATCGCCGCAAAAAAAATCAGCCGCGTCCGCAGCATGAGCATGAGTCAAACCTTTGGGCCAGGTGATTGGTTGGACCCTGCGGGGTTTACAGCCAATGTGTCCTCAAAGAAATACAAGGTGTTTTACAAGGGATCAGAAATCAACGGGCCTTCTCCAGCTCAATGTTGGGTCATGTTGGATGAGCATCCGGATAGCATGAATGCGGGTGGCTTCGCCAATACCATGGTCGAATCTCCAGCGGCGGCACGCATCGTCGATTTTCCGGCAAGTTACCACAATGGGGCTGCTGGCATTTCGTTCGCGGATGGTCACGCGGAAACGCATAAATGGATTGATGCCCGGACCAAACCCAAGCCCACTTACGATGGTAAATTGGCTCTGAATGTTCCCTCGGCAAACAACAAAGATATGATCTGGCTTTCAGACCGCACTTCGAGCCGCTCGCGGTAATTTTTCCCCAACACGGTGCCCTAGGGCGATGCGGTGTGGTTCAGAAAAAACGTAGCCAAGGTCGCGATTGAGCCTCGCGTTGAATCAAGAGAGCCAATTCACGAAGATGATAATCTCCCCACATCGAGCTTTCCTCGTTCGGCACCTTTTGCCCGCTCGGGATCATGTCCCACCCATTCGGTCGGTGATAAACCGAGTGCAGTAGCAAGCCTTCATGGAGGGGGGACGTCGAAAGATAAGGCGGAGAAAAAAGCGTGTGCGCCACGGTGAGCCCAGCCTGCCAGTATTCTTTACCTTTCACCCCACCGAGCAATCTTCCAAGGCGTAGCAGACCTTGCGCGGCAATCGCAGCGGCCGAGCTATCCACAGGTTCATGATCGTTGTTAGCATTGGCAGGATGATTCAAGTAATCACCCAACCGAGTCAAACCGGGAGCCCCCGTGTCCCAATAGGGAATCCCACAAGTGGGCGATTGTGAGATGTAATAATCTGCTGTTGCTAGGGCGGCATCTTTTACCAATCGAAGGGTGGTCTGGCGGGGTGAGGAAGTGGGAAACGATTTTTCAGGTTGGTTTATTAGAAACTCCCATTGTTCCGTCAAGCCGCAGATGGCCCACGCCAAGCCTCGCGTCCATGTAGTAAAGGGAGAATAACCTTGCTGAGAACTCGGACAGCGATACCGCCCGTCGTTCGTGTTGAAAATAGATTCATGAGCCACACGCCCTCGGACATCATAGGTGTCCCGACCCTTTCCGAAGAAAATATTATGACGAATCGTGGTGACTAAATGCTGGATCAGCCGTTCCAGCAACGAAATGCGGGCGTCTCCTTCAGCCATCAATACATGACCCAACTGATGACCCAACGCCAGCGAACGCAAGGATCGAAGCGTATCGATAAACAGGGAATGAGGGCCATTGAACGAATAAATATATCCACCCCCATTCTCCGTTTTTGTCCAGCGTGAGGCTTGAACTGCTCCGGAGACTTTTAGTGCCAACTCCCATGCTTCCAGTGGCACAGCTTGGGTGGGCAAGATTCCTTCACGAGCCATCCTCCAGAGGTTGCCATAGGTGGAAACATTATTAAATCCGTGGTCATGCACCCCTGTGTGAGTCAGGTGATTCGGCATGCAGTCGCGAGTCCCCTGCAACCCAATCTTCAAGAATTTTGATTGCCCGGTTCCTTCAAATTGCAGAAGTGCCGAACCGTATTGGAAGCCCTGTGTCCATTCCGTCCAACCTCGGGAAGAATAGGCACCTTTCTCCGTGAACACAGGTGTCCCGCGAGCCGATTCCCACCTCGTTTGGAGCCGCTGAATCTTGAGTCCAGAAACTTTCCATAGCCGTCTGATTTGGGGAATCAAGGACGCGGCCGAAAGTTCTTGGTTGATCTGGATCGCCATTGGAAAGTCAGCGTCGCCTTGATGAGATGACGGAATCCGGTCGCATTTAGAGGACTATTTTACGCAGGGTTGGATCAGGATGCTGGCGGTACAGCACGATCACGTGACCGACAAGGGTGACTAATTCGCAACCTGTTTTAGCCGCCAAATCCGGCGCAATTGTTTTGCGCTGGTCCTTATGATCTCCGAGTCGGATTTTAATCAGCTCATGATGAACAAGAACCTCCTTCACGGATTGAATAAAGGATGCGCTCACCCCATTCTTGCCGACGACAAGTATAGGATCGATCTTCTGAGCAAGGCTGCGGAGTTGGCTAATCTGGCGGGTGCTTGATGACATGTCAAAAGATTACGTTCGCTCTTTTCAGGTTCTCGTGCAAAGCAAAAACGAGCAACGCCGGAATCCCGTGGGGAGTCCGGGGTTGAATCACGAATGTTAAAAAGGATTATTTAGTGGTGCGTTTCTTCGATGATTTATCGAACGCTTTCTGTCGCTTGGCGTTGGACGCCTCAAAATCCTCGATCGCCTGGCGTGTCCCTGGCTGATTCATCCGTTCTGCTGTAGCCAAGATCGCGGCAGCTTCCGGCGTCTTCAGAATGGTTGCTTTGAGCAAAATGATCAACTCGGTCCGATCATCAGAATTCGCCGTGCTGCGGAACAGAAACCCTATCCCTGGGATATCCTTCAGGAATGGAATCCCGGATTTGCTCTTGCTTCGATTTTCGCTGATGAAACCACCCAGCATGATCATGTCCTTGTCCCTCAGTGTGAGTGTGGCTTCTGCCTCACGATTGTTGACCACGGGGATAGGGTTTTTATCGATGATCACATCGGCACCGCGTTGTTCAAATTGTTGGAAAATCTCCATCACCACCAATCCGTCTGGTGTAATGAATGGAGTGACTTCGAGTGTCAGTCCGATCGGTCGTTCTGTCACCATCGAGCGGCTGGACAGCCCTGAATTCCCCATGTATCCACCGTAATCGGTGGTGCCAGTTACGTAGGGCACCGTTTCACCAATGTTGAATCTTCCCATGATGGCGTGGGAAGTTTGGATGCGCGGTCTCGACACGATGTTGATCGAGTTGTCCTTGGCGATGGCTGAGATCGCAATATCGAAATCCCCAGGAATCTTGCCCATGTAGGTCAACCCTCCGTCCGTCGGCAGGGCGGCTCCGATATTCGTGAGGGCTCCGACCAAGTTGGGCCCGTTGTTGGCTCCCCCAGCACCTAGGAATCCTTTTCCAAAATCACGGGGTTGTTGCACCGCACTGACCCCCACCTTTAATGAATCGCCTATTTTGACTTCCAAAATGATCGCCTCGATCAGCACTTGCGAGAGCAACACGTCCACCTTCGAAACGATGTTGGTGATCATCGCCATGTCGCGTTTATTCGCAAAAACGAGCAACTGGTTTGACCGTTCGTCCGCCACGATGTTCGCCCCTTCGAGAATTTGCGTTTCCTCCTTTGGAGTGCCCGAGGCTTTGTTCACAATTTGATTCAGCCGATTTTGGAAAGAATTCTGAGCCCCGGCCGCCGTTATCCCAGCCGGTGTCGTCGCCACCGCTTGAGGGTAGTAACCCCCGCCACCAAAGGAACTGCGGGCATTATAGTTGTTATAACCTCCGCCGTATCCACCAGACGATCCCATTCCAGATCGATTATAATTTCCCCCTCTCGAACCCCCTCGAGATCCTCCCATGGGGAAATTTGCCCCCATTCCTAATTGCCCTCCAACACCAGCGGCTCCCACGGCTCCGGTGCCTGTTCCCCCGCTGCCACCTCCACCGATCAACGCTCCCATCGTCGCGTAGATGTCGGTTACTTTTCCGTATTTGATCGGGATGACTGAGAGCTGAAAATCCGACTCCGGAGGAACATCTATTTTCTTAATCAGTTCGAGCATGCGTTTAATGTTCGAAACATTATCGCGGAGCACCAATGTTTGATTGCTGTCGATAGGCGTAACGGCTGTGGCCGATTTTGAAAACGACTGCAATGTAGGTCCTATTTCACTCGGCTTTATGGCCTTCAGCTGAACGATCTTTGTCATGAACGCTTCCGAATCGGGTAACTCGCTCACATCCTGCACATTGATGGAGGAGCCTTCCTTATCCGCTTGAGCAGAAGGGACGGCCTTTACAAATTTTTCACCGATCGGAATCATCGCAATCCCATTGAGAGAGAGAACTCCTTCCATCGCCTCAACGACCTCGCGGCGTGTGAGCTTCGTCTGTGCTTTGAGAGTCACTCCTGCCGGTGCGGGCAATGTGTAGGCACGGAGCACCGTACGTCCGGAGTAAAGTGCATACACGTCGAGGAACGTGTTGACATCAAGTCCTTGGAATTGAACATCCCCCGCCTCATAAGCATCATTTTCATCGCCTTCCGGGTCCACCGTGGCAGCAGCCGCAGCGAGAATGGCTGCCGCATTAGTTGAATTATCTACCGTCGGTTGCGCCGTGGCGGGAATGGTGGAAGGCAACGAAGGCCTGCGTGCAGTGGCTGCTGGATTTCCCGTTGGAAGATTGGCCGAGTTCAAAAGTGGGGAAGTTGCAGGGAAAACGCCTAATTTATCAGGAGCCGCATTGGGGGCTAGGGTTCGCCTCAATGCTGCGGGCGCATTTGTCGATACTGGGTTGGTGATCGTGGTCGAAAGCGGAGCGGGCGATTTCGAAGTGTTGGTGAGGGTAGGGGTGCGAAAAGGTGCATCCGGCAATGGCGAGGCAGGAGGTGTCTCAGCCGCGATCTTGGCATCGCCAATCTCCGCCGCTTTTTTGGTTGGCAGGTTGGTCGGCTGGGCAAGCAACTTCGCGTTGGAGGAGAGGTAAACGAACCCAAACAGGATGAGGATGGTTAGGGGATGCATAAAATGGTTCATCAGGATGGAGGGCGGTTAGACAGAGCCGGAGTGTTGGTCTTTCCCCCGGTATCTGGTTGCGGATTTAGGGTGCTTGAGGAAGGCGTATTGTTCGTGAGGAAGGGGTTGGATGGTCTCGTCGCCACGATTCGAGCAGGGTTGGATGATGTCGGTTGTTTTTTCTGAAAGCTCGCGACAAATAGCAAGGACCCCACCAGCCTCGTTTGACTTCCGTCGGGTTTGATATTCATCTCACGGACACGGATCATCGAGTTTCCAAGGGCTAGGTTGGACAGAAAATCCACGAGCGATTTGCCGTCAGAATTGAAGTCTATCGTCAGAAATTGATCCTCAAAAAACTGATTCGTTTTGGTCAAACTCACCCTCGGACGTGGATCGTATCGGTTCACCATCAAACCACTGTTGGAGGCTTCAGTTTGGACGATGCGCTGGAGTTGGAGTTCCTCATTTAAAACTTCAGATCCTGTGCCTTGCAGGGATTGAAGTCGTTCAACGGATTGGGATGTTTTGGCAATTTCTTTTTGGTAAGTTTCCAAACTGCGCCGGGCTCGATCCAACTTCACCTCGGTTTGTCCTAGATCGCTTAGATGGGGCATGACGAAAAGCAGGTTCAATACAACGAACACAAGCACTCCAACGCCGACCACAATTCGGCGTTCTTGCGGACGTAAATTGAGTTTATCAAGGAGGTTGTTCATGGTGCCTCCGAGCGGTTGAGTTCGCAGGTGAACGTCCATGACACACCCGCAGCACCCGGGCGTGTTGTCGATGTGGGTGGGGAAACTTTTGTGAACATGGTTTGTTCCCCTGCCATAGCCTGCCTCAAGGCGTCATTATAATCGGCAAGTTTGCTGGATTGTTCTGCCGGCACGATGCCGTGCAGTTCCATCGTCTGACCTTTGGAGAAAACCAGCCAACTGATCGTCATCTCGGGAGGCAGCAACTCCGAAGCAATCCGCAGGCAATCCATGGAGGCATATTTTAGGTTGTGTTGGTCCTGTAAGATCGCAACTTGTTCCTTCAATTGGAGCGCGTTCGTGTAGGCAACCTTGAGAGAATTGATTTTGCTCTCGACCTGACTTTGTTGGATCCCCCGGAATTGGAGCATTCCAAAATAACCAAGAATTCCTATGGTATAAAACGCAAACATGACACCCAATGCCCGCATCCAAAGACGATCAACAAATGATTGCCGGTACTTTTGGGAAAACTCGGGCGGCAACAAATTGGGAGCTTGTTCCTGGCGAACGGTGCGCCGAGCGGTGAATTCTGCTAATTCATCCCGGGTTAACGCCGATCGTATCTCCACCGGTAACACCGTACACCCATGAAGTAAAGGAAGCCACGTCGTCGCGATGGATTCATCGCCAACAAGGAAACAACGCAACGGAAATTCCATCCACCCTTCGACCTCGCCCGCCCAAGCGGTCTTCAACATTTGATCCTGCAACAGGTCTGACCGTTGGCTTTCGAGTGGAACCTGAATGAGTTGAAGGTTCCGCAGTATTCCGCCATACCACCAACCTGCTAGGCAAAAAAGGTTGTTCGGATCACGGGAGGGATAAAGCCACACGCCCTCCTGATCAGGCATCCGCGCCAATAATTGATCCAATTGTGGCAATTCAATACGATCTGGAAGGTAACCCTCGGTTTCAAGTTGTCCCACCAACGCCTCGACATGAACCCGCTCCACCATGATCGCGATGACATCTGTGAATGCTTTGTCCGGTAATGAGGGCAGAAGCGAATAACTCCATACGATCTGGCTGGACGGCACCGGCGATAGTTTCTCGATCTGAAACTCCAGCATGGACGCAATTTCGCTCAGGTCCGTCGTGGGTAATTGCACGACCCTGACAAACACTTTTTCCGAGGTGAACCAAGCGACATTGATGCGCGGTTGGTATATATTTTGCCAATCCTTACCGACAAATTTCTGAGGAAAGGACACCGCAGATCCGACGGAGGAAGTAGTTCTTAGACTAGGATTGCCCTTGTCCACGCCAAAATGCCAGAGCTGCCTTCCGGTTGCTGATGTATGCAGGACATTACACTGGTGGATGGATTTTCGCTCTTTCACGATGTCAAATCTTCCACCAATGCTCCCATATGTTCTTCAGATTGAGTCACGCGAAGCACTTCCTCGATCGTGGTTTGACCGGCCATAACCTTGATCCATCCATCATGTCGCAATGTGCGCATGCCGCCTTCAATCGCTTTCGCTGCAATTGTCGAAGCGGCGGACCGGTTCAGGATCAGCGGACGGATTTTTTCGGTCAGAATCAGCAATTCATAAATACCCATTCGGCCCTGGTAGCCCAAATGTCGGCACGCTTCGCACCCGGTTCCTTTGTAAAATATAGCTGTCTCCATCTTATCCGCAGGGAAACCGATCTTTAACAGGTAATCCCTTTCGACCTGCTGCTCAGTCTTGCAATGCTGACAGATCGTCCGAACCAAGCGTTGTGCCAACACCGCTTCCACCGATGAAGCAACGAGAAAGGGCTCTATCCCCATGTCGATCAATCGCGTAAAAGCACTCGGGGCATCATTCGTGTGGAGGGTGCTAAAAACAAGATGGCCGGTCAGCGCGGCACGGATGGCTATTTCCGCAGTCTCCAAATCGCGCACCTCACCCACCATGATCACATTGGGATCTTGTCTCAAAATGTGCCTGAGCCCCATCGCGAATGTGAGTCCAATATCGGCTCGCACCGCGATTTGGTTGATCCCTTTCAGCTCATACTCCACGGGTTCCTCGATCGTGATAATCCGTTTATGAACAGAGTTTATCGTGCTGAGAAACGCATACAGCGACGTCGATTTACCCGCACCCGTCGGCCCTGTAACCAGCAGAATGCCGTGGGGCTTGAGCACAATTTCCCGCAACGCGTTCTCTTCATTAGGTGCGAACCCCAATTTTTCCAAACCAAGAAAAATTTTCCCGCGCGTCAAAAGTCGTAACGAAACGCTTTCTCCATAAACAGTCGGCACGGTGGAAACACGAATGTCGATTTCCTCACCCTTGATGCGGACATTGATCCGTCCATCCTGAGGGAGACGCTTCTCAGAAATGTTCATCGCTGCCATCACTTTGATGCGCGAAATCAGAGCCGATTGAAACCGCTTCAATTGCGGTGGCATGGGCGTTTGATGAAGAATCCCGTCAATGCGGTATCGGATGCGTAACTCGTCCTCCGCGGGCTCGAAATGAATATCCGTGGCTCGATCCTTGAACGCTTCCCAAATGACTTGGTTCACGAACTTGATGACGCTTGCCTCTTGATCGCCCTCTGTGATTTCCTTGTCCGATGCAATATCAAGATCAAGAGATTCGTCTTCGTCCAACTCCTCGAGAGTTTCCGCCCCAACTCCATAATAGCGTTTCAGTGCTTTTTCAATTTCACCGCGCGGCGCGAGGCAGAACTTAACTGGGGCTTGGGCTGCGTATTGGACTGAGTTGAGTAATGCTGAATTGAAGGGATTACTCACCGCAACTTGCAGCAAGTTCTCCTCGAAAGTAATCGGCAAAACCGAATACTGGAACGCGACCTTTGTAGGAATTCGTTTTTGCGCCTCAGCGGTGACTGCCACTTTGGAAAGTTCCAGATAAGGCCATTCCAGTGCGACAGCCAACTTTTGTAAAAATAATTCTTCGCCAATGCCAGACTCTCGACCGAAAAATGCCAAAAGCGACTCATTAGAGCCGTTTTCCGACGCTATTTTCCACGCCTTAGACCATTCCAGAAACTGCACCGGAGTAGCCAAGGCGGCA
The DNA here is from genome assembly GCA_945867235.1 of Akkermansia muciniphila. Classification (GTDB taxonomy): domain Bacteria; phylum Verrucomicrobiota; class Verrucomicrobiia; order Limisphaerales; family SXQI01; genus SXQI01. The sequence continues at coordinate 28,846 of CAMBHS010000010.1, read as the reverse complement.
TCTGCCAAGACGTTTTTGATCGATCTCAGAGCCATTACTTTAACTTTCCAACATCCCAACGATTTATACAAACCAAACCTAGGAAAGTTGCGAGCAATCCGCCATCTTATTGATTACGAGGAACATTAATAGCTTTTGAGGTGTTGGCTTTGAAGTGACTTATCATGATGATAAGATTTCCATGCGGGTCGCCCTTTTAGAAAATGCAATGGCTAGACCCCCAGTTCGCCTTACCGAGTGTCCTGTTTATCGACATCCGGCTGCACTTGCCAATTTGAACTTTGTATTAATGCTCGGAGAGCCTCAATAAATAGTTTCAATTTATATTTGCTATTTTCTCAGTTTGTCGATTATTGTGAAATCTCTGTTAGAGTTTTGTTTGTTTTACAGGCTTGGTGAGTCGTCAACGGGAGTTAATTCTGGGATGGCATCGAAACCCGACTATCGGGAACGGTCTGCAGGCGCACGGTCTTCCAGAATTATCAAATGAGTCATAAATTGTTTGTAGGCAATCTTTCCTTCAACACCAGCGAAAACGACCTCCAAGATGCCTTTGCAACACATGGAACCGTTATTGAAGTCAATATCATGCAGGATCGCATGACAAACCGCCCACGTGGGTTTGGTTTCGTCACCATGGAAACAGCTGAAGGAGCCAAGGCAGCGATCGCAGCGATGAATGGTGTCCAAATCGACGGACGTGCGTTGACTGTCAACGAAGCTCGTCCTCGTGAAGATCGCCCAAGTGGCGGTAGCGGCGGCGGTGGCGGCAGCCGTGGTGGTTACGGCGGCGGCGGCGGCGGTGGCGGGCGTGATCGCCGCTACTAATCAATCTGAGTCTGCTCAGAAATAATTTGCAGGGACGTAGAGCTTTCGAGTTCTACGTCTTTTTTATTTGGAACTCAAAAGCAGGATCGGGATCGTGTTTGTTCCTAAAATTTCTCCATTGAATTAAGATAATCCCATCTTGAATGGGGGGACACAGCGCGAGTGACACAACATGCCTTCCCCGATTGGATTAGTAGTGGTAATGCACAATTGTCCAAACAAAACCATTTGACCAGTGCCCCTGCCAGTTGTTAGTTTTGTTCCTCGAAAGAATGAATGCAGTTTCCAACGTCCGCCTTCTTAGACCATTCGCCTGATTGGCTTGAGGCGGATCGGATTGTGGATGGGTTACGTGCAGCTTGCCCGCCGTTCTTAAAGGGACGCGGGTTTTTGGTTTTGTGGGAGGGTTACGGCATCGTGACTCGGTGGTTCAGAATGGTATTAAGAAATCTATGCGACATACGATCTCGGTTTTGGTGGAAAACAAATTCGGCGTGCTGACCCGCGTGGCTGGATTGTTCAGCGGACGTGGTTACAATATTGATACCCTCAATGTCGCTCCCACCCAGACGCCCAATACCTCTCTCATGACGATTGTCACTCGTGGGGATGACTCGACTCTGGAGCAAATTATCAAACAACTGAACAAGTTGGTCGATGTGCTTAAAGTCGAAGACTTTCGCGAGAATGAATATGTTGACCGTGAATTAGTCATGGTCAAAGTCGGCGCGGATTCCGCTTCGCGTGCGGAGGTCATGCAAATAGCCGATATTTTCAGAGGGAAAATCGTGGATATACAACCCAACACCCTCACCATCGAGATCACAGGCGATGAAGGTAAGGTGGAGAAATTCCTCGAACTCATGACGACTTTCGGGTTGATCGATCTAACCCGCACCGGCAAGGTGGCTTTGCCTCGTAAATAATTTTTTAATTCAAACTCAACCCCAATCATTAAAAGAACATGCCCGCAAAAGTTTACACGGATAAAGACGCCGACTTGAGCGTTTTGCAAAATAAAACCTTGGCTGTGCTCGGCTTCGGGTCGCAAGGTCATGCCCACGCGCTCAACCTAAAGGACAGTGGTCTAAACGTGATCATCGGTCTTTACGAAGGCAGCAAATCTATTGCTGTCGCGAAGGAAAAAGGTTTTGAAGTCTATCTCACTGCCGAAGCGGTGCGGCGTGCCGATGTGATCATGGTGGCTTTGCCAGATACCAAGCAGCCTGCAGCCTATGAAAAGGACATTGCCCCTAATTTAACCAAGGGCAAAACAATTCTTTTCTCCCACGGGTTTTCTGTTCATTTCAAAACGATAGTTCCCCCTGCCGATGTTGATGTGATCTTGGTGGCTCCCAAAGGACCTGGACACATTGTTCGCCGCCAATTCACCGAAGGCAAAGGCGTGCCTGCATTGATCGCCATTTTCCAGAACAAGAGCAAAAAGGCGAAAAAAGTCGCACTGGCTTGGGCCAAGGGTATCGGCGGCACCCGAGCAGGCGTGATCGAAACCACGTTCAAGGAAGAGACTGAAACAGATTTGTTCGGTGAACAAACCGTTCTATGCGGTGGCGCGAGCGCCCTCGTTCAGGCGGGATATGAAGTCCTGATCGAAGCAGGTTATCAACCTGAAATGGCTTATTTCGAGTGTTTGCACGAATTAAAGCTCATCGTGGATTTGATGAATGAAGCGGGCATTAGCGGCATGCGTTTCTCAATTTCCGAAACGGCTAAATGGGGTGATGTGAGCGTAGGACCTAAAATCATCGATGCCAGTGTCAAAAAACGCATGAAGCAGGCTCTCACCGAAATCCAGAACGGCAAATTCGCCAAAGGCTGGATCGCTGAATATAAGGGTGGCTATAAGAAATACAACGCACTCATGAAGAAGGGTGAGACGCACAACATTGAAAAGGTTGGGGCACGTTTGCGTTCGCTGATGCCTTGGATGCAAAAGCGTTCCATCAAGGGTTCGCAAGCCTCCTACTAATTGGAGATTCGATAATTCTTTCAAGGCACCGACTTTAATTGTCGGTGCCTTTTTTATTTATTCCGTGCCGGTTTTGGATGATGAAAGCATTCATCATCTTCCCAACCCACGGGATTTTTAAGGCAACGTGCTGTGCGTCCCATCACAGAACGGAGGGTTTTTCGAATGCTTGCAAGCACACCAGGCGATCGTCCGAGCTTCGTCAATCTCCACTTTCAAGGGTCTAAACTCCGTTCCTTTGTGAGCCCCGTCGCAAAAGGGTTGGGTTTGAGATTGTCCGCAGGAGCACCACCAATAAACACCAGGCTCCATTTTCTCAACGACGGGCTTTTTCTGAAAAACTACGGGTTCAGCCATGGTGTTTATTTGGTTATGAACGTTTCTGCGCGGAAATTTTTGCCGCTCCATGTACCTGGGATGCCACACGAAGGCGCAGCCCGTTGAGCCGGATGAAACCGGTGGCGTCGTCTTGGTTGTAAGCCTTGGTGGGGTCAGCCTCCATGGTGGCGATCTGCGGATTGTAGAGACTCACCGGAGATTTACGTCCTGCATTGATGATGTTTCCCTTGTAAAGCTTGACGCGCACAGTTCCGGTGACGTCCTTCTGACTTTCCGTGACAAATGCCTGTAGTGCAAGTCGCTCTGGAGCATACCAATAACCATAATAGACAAGTTCAGCATATTTAGGGATCAACCCATCGCGAATATGCATCACTTCTCGATCCATCGTGATACTCTCCATTTGCCGATGTGCGTAATGAAGGACAGCCCCACCGGGAGTTTCATAAACTCCGCGTGATTTCATTCCGACGTAGCGATTCTCTACGAGATCCACACGCCCAACCCCGTGTTTACCACCGAGTTTATTGAGCACCCTCATGACGCCCAATGGATTCAATGATTTTCCATTAACAGCCGTGCAGAGTCCTTTTTCAAATTCAAGGGTCACATACTCCGCTTTGTCGGGCGCATCCTCCGGCGAGACGCTCATCACATACATGGCCTTGAATTCCGGAGCAGACGCATCCAGCCACGGGTCCTCAAGAATTCCTGCTTCGAAGGAGATATGTAAAAGATTGCGATCCATCGAATAGGGCTTTTTGGCGGTTGCTTGCACCGGTATTTTCTTTGCGTTGCAATAAGCAATCATCTCGGCTCGACCAGGAAATTCGCTGCGGAACGATTCGTCACGCCATGGGGCGATAATCTGCAATTCAGGAGCCAATGCTGCGGCTGTAAGCTCAAATCTTACCTGATCGTTTCCCTTGCCGGTAGCTCCATGAGCGATGTAATCGGCTCCCTCGGCCCGTGCAATTTCCACCATTCTTTTGGCGATCAAGGGTCGGGCGATGCTCGTGCCTAGGAAATATTGATTCTCGTAAATCGCTCCGGCTTGGATCATCGGAAAAATAAAATCCCGTGCAAATTCCTCCTGAAGATCATCAATATAAAGTTTTGATGCGCCTGTTTTTTTTGCCTTTGGTCCGAGCCCCTTTAATTCTTCCTCCTGCCCCACATTGGCACAGAAGGCGATCATTTCTGCATTATATTTTTCCTTGATCCATGAGAGGAGCACCGAAGTATCTAATCCGCCCGAATACGCTAAAACTATTTTCATATCGCAAACCGAAAATTGAACTCTAACAAACCTAAAATCTTTTCACCCCGCTTGGATTCAACAGATATTCCAACCAAGGACAACGTCCCTCGACTCTTTTAGAAACCTGATGAGCGCCCCAAGGTTTTGCGGGGATTTACTCTGATTTATAAAAAATAAGTGTCGGCCGATTCGGCATCGAAACGAACAACTCGTTCTCCACCACTTTGCCGATAAACGTCAGGTTGGTTCCCTTGGTATCCGGAATCGTTAGAACATAGTCACCCATACTCGTGTTGGTGCTGGTTTTCCATGTTCCTTCGCCAGAAAGTTGTGCAATGGGTGGAGGCGGGGGAGTCACGACGACGACAGTGGTCGGCGCAGGGCGTGGTGGCGCATTCCGAGCGAGGGGTCCGTATCGGGAGGTAACCCGAGGATCATTCGGTTGGGTCATCGTCGGAGCCGCAGGCACCACAACCGTGGTTTCTGTTGGCACTGGGGTCCCACCTATGCTTTTGGCATACGTCTTATTGTCCAACGTCGCCAACAACGTGACCTCGGGCATCGCGTCAATGGTTTTTCGGAGTTTCATTAACTCCGCAGGCTTGATGTCCAACTTCGTTTTACGAACATTAAACACCACGGCTTCTTTATCGAGAACCCAGAATCCAAGTAATTTTTCCTCATCATACTTGGGCGATTTTCCGGTCTCCAAATAGGTTCGCAAATCCTTGAGATCCACACCCATGATCGCGTTCAAAATTTCTGCATTGCCTAAAATCCCTTGCGTGCGTGTGTGGTCTATAATGGCACTAATACTCGCTTTGCCAAAAATCAGGTCATTATATTCCTTGTCCGCTCCCATCTCCTGAAATTCGGGCCTTTGACCCAATGAAAGAAAAAACGGGTAATTGGATAATCGTCCTTGGACGACCGGATTGTGGTAAATCAGACCCAGAATATCGGCACCTAAATAAAATGCTCGCGGTGTTTTATCTAACGAAGCCATGGCCCGATCGAATCCAACGGCCCTCATGTCGTGCCGCGCCGCACTCATGAATTTGATCCACGCCGGATTGTTTCCTTCCTCCGTCGTAACTTGAGCTGTCAAATATCCGCCCGCGTAAATTAACTTAGAAATCGCGAAAAAAATCACGACCCCTGTCAAAAGCCCGATCGACGCTCCCACATGGCGGTCCATACGTAGCCATTGCTGATTGGCAACATCATCACGCTTATATTTGTAAATCATCGCCAGCTTAAACTGAAGGGCGAATCCAACGCCAAGAAAGACTAAAATCACCAGTAAATAGGCGATTCCAGGGGGTAGTAGGTATATCCACAATGGGTTCTTTAGCCCCGCCATTTTGATCAATCCCGTTAATGCCGACCCCAGAGGGATGGCGACTAATCCCGCGACAATCGTTCCAATAAAAAAGGCCAGATTACGCACGGCACCCAAAGCTAAACCGAGTGCGGCAAACAGCCCCAATACTGCTAAGGCTAAAATCCAAAGTGTCATATCATTACAAATTACGTTACGGCTGAATCGAAAGCACGCAGAAAACATTCCCACGCACCGCTCCTCCTAACGACCTTAAAACAGCAAGAGGCGTGCCTGCTCGATTGCAGACACGCCTCTCTTGAGATTATTTAGAAATCAGGCTGTTGCTTGAGGTAATGGTGCTTGAACCTCTTCAAGCACGGCATTATTCACAAGAAAATCAACGGCTAGTTCGAGCAAAAGTTGCTCATGAACCTGATTGATTCCGTTTTTCTTTTTGAGGTCATTCACATACTTCTCGGGTGCCACTTTATTTTGGTTGGCCATCGTAATTAATCGAGTCGTAAGCGATTCCCGTGAAACTCGAAGATCTTCTTTTTCAGCAACCTTACTGAGCAGGAAAGAAATTTTAACGCGATCCTTTGCGCTGTTATTGGCCAGCGTGAAAATTTCATTCTTATGCTGGTCAATCTCTTCCTTGGACACGCCCCGTTGTTGGTTCTCTCGCACAACCTCGTAAACAACTTCGCGGGTCACACTGTTGATCATGGATTCAGGCAACTCGCAAGTCACCGCATCCTGAAGCTGTTTGATCAACTGGGAACGCACGTCACGTGTCCGGCGGTTATCCGCCTCACTTTGCAAATCCGAGCGAATCCCCACACGAAGGATTTCCATCGAGTCTGCTCCCCATGATTTGGCAAACTCCAAATCCACTTGCGGAAGAACCGACTCCTTGACCTGGGTGACCGTCACCTCGTAAACGCCTTTTTTTCCTTGGAGGGGTGCAGATACAAAATCTGCGGGAAAATCAACATTTACGGTTCGTTTGTCCCCTTTACCAGCCCCAACCAACTGCTCGGTGAAGCCCGGGATAAAATGTCCCTCCTTGATCTGCATCCAAAATCCGGTCTGATTCGTCAAACCTCTGGCGGTGGGAGCAATCGTTGTCAACGGCTGTCCATCGGTCGTCGCGCTGTAATCAACCACTACGAAATCGCCGGTTTGGGTGGGGCGATCTACATCGTTATAAGTCACGCGTTGGTTCCTAAGCACTTCGATCGCTTTGTCGATCTCTTGCTCGGCAATTGTGCCGACTTCCCGGGTCGCCTTAAGCCCCTTGTATTCGGGCAGTTCAAATTCTGGTGCCGTATCAATCGTTGCAGTAAATTGCATCGATTGACCTGGACCGAACTGCACTTCCTCAAAATCCGGTCCAGCCACAACGTCCAACTTGTTATCCTCGATCGCCTTACGGTAGGAATCATTAACGAGCTTACGACGCACCTCGTCGTGGATCGTTTTGGAGTGGCTTTTAACCACCATCTCTTTTGGAGCTTTGCCAGGTCGGAAACCGGGCAGGGTGACCTGCCGTTGTACCAAACGAGTCATTTCTTCAAAAGCGACATCAACAGCTTGCGCATCTAATTCTAGGCGCAAAAGCTTCCGGCAAGGAGCCAAATTTTCAATCGTTACATTCACAACACGAACCTTTCGACTATCGATAAAAAAACCGCGTGGCCACCTCATTTAGGTTGCCGCGCAGAGCAAGCTTTCAAAGTAACCACACAAGACAATGGGCGTCAATTTATGTTTTTCGCATTCTGGAACCCCAAAAAACATAATTCCATTCCTATCATCTCGATTGATTAATCCCGTTCATTCCGAGTCTCATCTCAAAAAGGCTTCGTGCAGTCCGCCATCGACGGTGATGATCTGACCTGTTGTTTTGCTCAATCTTTGCGTGACTAGAATGAAGAAGGCCTCCGCTTGATCCGCAGGGGTAATCGGAGACTTGGTGAGAGTGCGATCGGCATAGAATTTGGCCAACTTGTTCACCAATGAATCCGTGGCCTCTTCTTCAGTGAATGGAATATTGTATTTCGCGAGCGAACCGATCACCCGATCCCGCGGAAACATCGCGCTGCCTTGCACCACCGTCGCGGGAGCGACTCCGTTGACTCTGACAAAAGGCGACAATTCAATGGCCAGTTCTCGCACCAAGTGATTCGCTGCGGCCTTCGAACAGTCATACCCAACACTGCCTTTCTTGGCCACTACCGCATTCGCCGAGGTGGTCAAAACCAAACTCCCTGGGAGCCCTTGATCCCTCCACGTTTTCGCCGCTTCGTCGCCCACGATATACGATCCGGTCACATTGACATTAAAGATAAAGGCCCACTTTTCGTCAGGAATATGCCCTGTCGTGTCGCTCGGCCAGAAAACACCCGCTGTGATGCAGATCGAATCGAATCCACCATAAGCGAGCGCGACCTGATCGAGCATGGTGCGCACGCTGGACCGGTTGGTGATGTCGCAGCCCAATCCTATCGCCAGACCACAGTTGGAAAGCCCAGTTCCCGCGACACCAATTCCCACGCCGTATTTGTCTGTAATTTCTTTTGCCGTGGCTTGGGCACTTTCTGCCTTCATATCGACACACACAATATGGGCCCCTTCTTTTACCAAACGATGCGCCACCTCTTTGCCGATACCGGAGCCCGCTCCGATCACGATCACCACTTGGCGAGCGAGTTCTTTTTCCGCCGGCATGCGCTTTAGCTTGGCCTCTTCAAGGAGCCAATATTCGATATCGAAAGCTTCCTGCTGTGGGAGTGCGATATATCGGTCAATCGCTTCCGCTCCACGCATGACTTCGACGGCACAATTATAAAACTCCGCCGTGACGCGCGACTCACTTTTATCCTTACCCCAAGCCACCATACCTAAACTCGGTATCAGAATAACGGTGGGGTTCGGATCCCGCATGGCCGGTGAATTGGATCGTTTGCACCGATGATAATAGTCTGCGTAGTCCTTGCGGTATTGAACGAGACCCACGCTCAGATTCTTTTTCAATTCCGCGACAAATCCATCTACCCATGTGTCGTCGTAAGTCTCACTCGTGCTGATTGGGAGATTTACAAAGAGCGGCTTGATCTTCGTTCGCAGAAAATGGTCCGGACAAGAGGTTCCCAATTCTGATAACCGGAAAGCCTCCTTGCTGTTAACGAAGCGAAGGATTTTTTCGTCGTCCTGCACTGTTCCGACCGAGCGTTTTGGGGTGCCCACCTGACCCCGTAACCAAGGGAGAAGTTTTGAAAAAACCTTGTACCTGACATTTTCCGGCAGGGTGGCGTGAAGCGATCCACCAAACACCGTGGCATCACCACCTTTCGCTAAATATTGGGTATGGATATGCTGTGCGGCTTTTTCGATAAGATCGAGGCTCCGTAGGTAGCAAGCCTTTTCCTGATCGTCCCAATTGATCAATCCGTGTTGCCCCATCATGATCCCTTTGGTCGTGGGATTGTCGTGGCAGATGGTTTGCATCGCCAGCCCCAACTCGAATCCGGGGCGCATCCACGGCACATAAGCCACCTCGTCCCCAAAGATTTCCTTAGTCAACTCCACGCACCGTGCACTCGCTGCGATGGAAATGGCCGCATTTGGATGGGTATGATCGACATGTTTCGCTGGGATGAACGCATGCAGAGGCGTATCGATCGATGAGGCGCGAGGGTTGAGATTGAAGGTCGTGTGATTATACATCGCCACCATGTCATCCTCTGCGGCTGATTTCAGCCACTTGTCAGAACGATTGCCATAAACCTGCTGAAGGCTGATCAGTTTTCCTTGGTAAAGGGAGGAGAAGTTTTCCCGATTTGACGTCCGCAAATCTCCCCCAGATCCTTTCACCCAAAGCACCTCGACCGATTCACCGGTGAGTGGGTCCTTCTCCATGATCTTCGCGGAGGTGTTGCCTCCCCCGGTATTGGTAATGCGCTGATCGGAGCCTAGTTTATTAGAGCGATAAACGAGCCTTGCGACCGGGTCGAGTGCAGCCGCTTCGTTGTCATTCCACAAGTTGTGAACAAATTTGTAAGACTTTTCAGGCATAAATCAAAGATGCGGCATCGTTAACTGCCTAGCAAAAAAACAGAAGCACAAAATAATCTAAGTCCTTCTGCCGTTTCCCATGGCGTCGTGGGTCAATGAACCGACTTTGCCTTTTCCTTAATCTGCACCATTGGAGGAATTCGGTTCTGGAGTCGGTCCATGCCTTCCCACCAACCATTCAAATAATGGCGACGCCATCAACGTGGTGATGACAGCCATGATGACCAATGTGGCGAATAATGTCGGGGAAATGATCCCGCGTTGCAGGCCGATATTGATTATGATCAACTCCATGAGCCCTCGGGCATTCATCAAGGTTCCAATGCCTAGGGCTTCGCGGTTGGAGATTCCAGTGGAACGCGCCGCCAACCAGCAGGCGACACCTTTCCCTCCAATCGCTGCTACCATGACGAGTCCCGTCATTATCCAAAGGTAACCGGAATCTAGGAGTCCAATGCGCGTGTTGAGTCCCGAATAACAGAAGAATAACGGTAATAGTAAGGCAACCGTAAGCGGTTGAATCCGATCAATGAGTGCTCGACTGATGACCCCACGCGGCATGGCGATTCCCATCACAAAAGCTCCGAACACGGCGTGCAATCCAATCTTATCTGTGAACCAGGCTCCAAGAGCCAAGAGGATCAGGCAAATCACGAATTCGTGTTCAGATAACTCCCTGCGCTTTTCTATCCCCACAGCCCACCGCGCCATCCATGGTTTGATAATCAGCAAGGTAATCGCCACGTAACCTATTCCTCCGAGAATATTGATTATTGCGTGAGAAAAGTCGCCATCGAAACTGGCAAGAACGATGGCCAATAGGCACCACGCCGCCGCATCGTCGATCGCCCCCGCTCCAATCGCCACGGTTCCCATGGTGGTGCCAGCCAGTTTTTTGAAATGAATAATCCGGGCAAGCATCGGAAATGCAGTGATGCACATGGAGGCTCCTAAAAACAACATGGCCTCTAGGATCGAGGTTCTCTGCGGAAAGAATGCGGTGTGGTAATAAAAATACCAACCGAGAGCCGAACCCAAAATGAATGGGGCGACCATCCCCGCGATCGAAACGGCGACGGCACTGCGTAAACGGCGTTCAATAATATCCAACCGAAACTCAAGCCCAACGACGAACATGTAAGCAGCCAGTCCCAGTTGGGATACGGGGAATAACACTTTCATCGAATCCACGGGAAACAATCGGATCGATAGTTCTGGCCAGAATAAACCAAGAAGGGAAGGCCCGAGCAAAACCCCTGTGATCATCTCGGCGACAACCTGGGGTTGTCCGAATCGTTTCGCCACGAGACCCACCAATTGGCAGGCCATCAAGATCAGGGCAATCTGCAGAAAGAACTGGATAGCCAATTGCATGGGGCTCATCTCCTGAAATTACGACAAAACTCTGTTGTAACGAAAATATTATTTCGCTATGATTGTAATACCGTAGTGTTATCACCAACATAAGATGGAACTGCGACATTTGAGATATTTTCAAGCGGTTGCCGAGGAGAAAAGTTACTCCGGTGCCGCACGCAAACTTCGCGTCGCTCAACCCGCTCTCAGTCGGGCGGTCAAAGAGGTGGAAGTTTACCTAGGGACGATGGTTCTCGATCGTTCCCGCCACCATGTCCGTCTCACGGCTGCCGGATCAGTCTTATTGGCGGAAGCCGCAGGTCTGTTTGAGAGATGGGAGGAATCAATCCAAAAGGTCCGTCGCACGGCGCAAGGCGAGGAAGGTGAATTGAGACTCGGTTACATCGGACCGCCAACCGAACCATTCCTAGGACGCCTGCTTCATGACTTTAGCACTGCTTTTCCTCGCGTAGGTGTGCATCTGGAAGAACGCACCCCAGAACGCGTTTGGGAAATGGTGGCCAATCATCGGTTATCCGCCGGGTTGACGCGTCCCGTTCTCACTGATAGTGCATTGGGGCTGCGAACCTTGGTTCTACGTGAGGAACCGCTTGGGGTTGCTCTCCCACGGAGCCATTCCCTAGCTTCCGCGCATTCAATTCCATGGCTGGCCTTGCGAGATCAACCCCTCATCGTTCTGGCCCGACGCGAAGGGATGGGGTTGCACGATGCGATGATCTCCGGATGTCGGCAAGCAGGGTTTATTCCTCGTCTCATTCACACCCCCAGCCTGATTGGCACAGTTCTCAATTACGTTGAGTCAGGCTCAGGTTGGGGTGTTGTCACCGATTCCGTGATTCGCCCGGAGTCTCCGTTGAAGTTTGTTCCTTTGCGCCCCTCTGTCAAAGTCCCCTTAGTTTTAGTCTGGCACGAGGACGAAGATCCTCCTGCCGTCCAACGGTTCCGAGAATTATTGATCGCCTGGAAAAAATCCGGAAAACTTTGGTCGAAAAATTCCGCCACCGTTTGAAAAGGTTGCCGGAAAATTAAGGGGCAAAAAGACTCACGGTCTGCGCGACCACTTGCCCTTGAACCGCAATCGCCAAACCAAGCGGCGTGTGAACCGTGCGATCTTCGAATGCCGAAGTAGTTCGATCTGTTTGTCGATGCATTCCCACAATCATCCCGGCGATGTAAGGCACGCCTTTGATCATCGTGAACACCGCGCCCCCACTGTCTCCGCCAAAACTTCGAATATCGATCAGCATCGTAGGAGTCTTTGAGATCGGTGACAGGGGGTACGATGCGACCATGCCTTTTCGGAGCACCGGCCATCCCTCCTTATTCGATTCCAACTGAGCTGGGTATCCCGGTAACCACACCTCCATACCCAGAGCGATTTCGCTGGCTCCCGCTTTCGTGACTTTCAAAATGCGATCGAACGGAATTGAAACCATGTCGCTATCCACCGGTAGGACCACAGGCAACGCGGCAATATCCTCACTGCCATGCTTTTTCCACAAGGGTTTCCCTTCTTTGTGTAAAGGAATGGTTAGTTCTCGTCGTGAGGGTTCCGATTGAGGTTTTTGATCCCGTATTACCAACCGGCATTCTGTCGCCGAGGACTTGTCGAAAATATGCCCCGCGGTCACCAAAAAATTTACAGATCCACGTCTCACAAAAAAACCAGTGCCTGTTTGTCCTTCGATCGTCACTTTGCAGGTGGATTGCAATAGGGCGACCAATGGGTTTTCGGCGAAGCTTTGGACTCCTAAAATAAGCACCAGACCCACCCACCCGAGCCTCGAAGCCATCTTTAATAAAAACACGCCGAAATCCTAATACGAAAGTCAGGACGGTTCGACTACAATCCATGGATAAAAAAACCACCCGTTGACCAAGATCAACGGGTGGCTCGATGTGTTCTCTGACGGGCTGGATTATTTCTTCAGCCGGAAGTAGGTCGTGCCTGAGGCAGGTAAGCTGACTGAGTTGTTGGCGACACCGGCGACCGTGCTCCACGAGATCGGACTCGAGAGGCTGGAGGCACTTTGAAGCGTGAACCCGGCGATGGCCGAGGGCCATGAAACAACGATGTTTCCACCGTTTTGCGTTACCGCAAGCGAGGGCAGGGCGCCGCTGCTCACAGGAGTCGTTGGATCTTCAGCAGGAACTGGATGGCTCAACACGGTGTAGAAGTTTACTTCCGTAGGTGTGTTGGCACCTTCCTCTGGCTTGTTATCCCGGTTGATTTCACCCTTCGCCGCGATACAGATTTGTTTGGTGGTCATCGCCACCGACATTCCGACGGATCGAATCGTTCCCTCCGTGGAGGAGTTCAGGAAGGCGAAGAAGCTCGATGTCACCGGTGTGAGTTTCTTGGTGGTTTCATCCAACTTCAGGACGCGTGCGGCAACTTGTTGCTTCACGAATCCGATGGGTTGGCTGACCCAAGCGACTGTTAATCGGTTCAATGCATCTACAGCACCATTGACGCGATCCGCATCACCTGTAAAGCCAGGCTCGCTGACGGAGGTTGAATCAACAAAGGTTTGATCTCGTGAATCCCATACGGCGACTTGCACGATGGCACCCGTTGTCATTTTCCCAGCGAGATAAACGTAGGGGCTGTTGATGTGAGCAAAGAGACGAGTTCCATCGCCGCGACCTCCATCAAACGCTGCGCCCGAGGTGCTTTGGTGAACCGAACCTTTGGGTGTTCCGTCGTTGTCATAGAAGTAGAGGACGGAAGCAACACGAACGCAAAATCCGCCTTTGTAAGCGGCAAGATTGCACCAAATATCGCGCGGCTGGACCACAAACGAATCCTTCACCACGGTTCCGTCTGGCGCAAAGATTGTCGCCACGGCGGCGTTAGCATCTGCATAGATCGCCCTAGAGTTATCTTGGACGACTGAAACGTAATTGCCGTTGTCAAGGAAGGCGATATCACCGCCGTAACGGCTGATCTGATTGCCCGCTGCAACCCCATCCGTCAAACGACCCAGAGCGGAGTCGAGCGCTTTATGCAAGGGCTTTTGAGCCAAGGTGGTAGTATCCAATGAGAACGCTTGAACAACCCCGTAGCGGCCATCGGCAAGGCGGTCGAACCCAAGATCCCATCGCGAGTCCGAACGGAAAGCCTCAACGACATGGGGCGATGCTTCACCGCCGGCCACGAAATTGACGGCTCCTGGGCGTTTGTCACCGGCGACACGTCCCGGATTTCCGTTTTGGCGGGAGTAGTTGATCTTGCTGGTAAAAGGTTTGCCATCGTCCGAATGGAAAGCGTCACCCAAACGCATGGCACCGCCAGCGGCAGGTTGGATGCCCACAACGTAACGCTGTGCAGTGATATCATCCGTGGCATAGGTATTTCCTTCGATAAGGAAGGTGCTGGTTCCGATCACGCTCGCTTGGGGTTCCCAGTTTCCTAATGCGTTAAACTCAGGGATGATCAGGGGCGTGTCCTTCACAATGCGGGTCAGACCCTCTCCTTCAGCACTGCCGGGTTTGAACGTACCGAATAACCGCACGGCAATCGTTTTGATTTCTGTTCCTTCTGGCGAAAGCTCAGGTCCGTTTTTGCTGATCCAAGTGATCGCCACCAAGTCATTGCGCCAAGCCACACGGGGTGTGCTCGCATCATAAGCCGCCCAAGCGTTTGGATTCTCGACTTCACTCACCCAAAAGGTTCCTGTTTCACCGTCCCCGTTTGCTTTCAATATGCGGGCGCAAATTATTTTCATTCCCGTAAAGCCTGCATCAGAAAAAGCTACTATTACCCGCCCGTTTGCATCGATCGCCGCATCCACTCGGTCGGGGTTGGTCAGAGGCACATCGGTAATGGCCGGTTTGGAATAACGAATCGTTCCATTTGCATTCAACACAGTCACCCAAACTTGTGGGGTGCCATCAGGTCCAGTGCCTGCTGAAGCAAGGACATAGGCGTCTTTACCATTTCCATGGAATCCAGTGCCGTCCCCGCGTCCGCCGCCGCCTGCGATTGCAAATCCTGTGGCTTCCGCGATGTTGATATTGGTGCTGGTTGGGTTGCCGAGGTTATCAAACATCCGCACTGTTGCCGCCCCTAAAGAAGCGAACCGTGCAGCAAACCCGTTTGCCGTGACACCAACTCCATGCCACATTTCCACCTTGTCAGTCTTCTCACTCAGCAAGGAATAGGGCTTCACCTCGACACCCGCTGGGGTAACGATGCGATAACCCGCGTGGCGATTAGCTACAGCTCCTCCGAAGCGCTCGGTCAAGTCGCCATTTTGGCGGCTTTCACTCACAATGACGATATTACCTGTCTTGAGGAAATCCCAGTCGCCGATCCGAGCGTCACCCGCTGGTTCTGCATCGGTGTCGCTCATCCCGCTTACAAGTCCCAATGGAGCCCCAACTTTGGAAAGCAATTGAACCGATGCAAAATCACCCCCACCGCCAGCATCGTTTTGGATTTCCGCAAATGCCTCAATTTCAGTACCTAAACCGAAGGAGGTGGCACCCATGCCGAATCCTTCTCCGAACAGGTTGGCCTTGATTTTGGGACCCCAAGAGGTCCATCCAGAAATCGCAGATCCATCTGCCCGGAAATAGGATAAAAACCGATTTCTAATCGACATGCCGGTAAAATCAGGTGACAGAGATACTTGATCTGTCTCTGGCGTCACGAAACTGCCCGTTGAATCCAGTATCGTCCAAATCGCCTCGGCGTCCGCCAAGTTATCGCCGTCATCTTCCCAGCCCACAATAACATTGCCAGAGGCTCCGATACCGATACCTATACTTTCCGTATGGCCATTATTCAGTACGGATGGGGGGTTGAGGAACAAGGTGCTGGACTTTGGGGCGAGGCCGTTATCTTCCGGTGCCCCAGGCAATGCCTGCGCCATCGAAACACACACACTCGCCGCCAACGCGGCTACTATATGTAAGCTAGACTTTTTCATTAGAATATTCGTGTTTAAGTTGCTTGCTTCCAACAGAAAAATTGCACCGAGCTGAACGCCACTATCCCATGGCAAACAATTTCTCGTTGCTTAAACAATTCGTCGGTAACGAAGGAAGCCTACGAACTTGAATAGGAGCATCAAGTGTTATTAGCCTGCGTTTCGCATCAAAACCCGTTTTTTGAATTGGAAATGCAATAATTGCCAATAAAAGACAAACACGGGCGAGTTCGTGTCACCAATAATTGGGACAGCTGTTTCCGAAAGAAAAGCAGTGTTTCTGAGGGGTCAATTGGACGATTTGACCTCAATCAGACCCCAATAGGCAAATTCATTGATCCAACCATTGGCAGCATTTTCGGCTCGCAGGGTAATTTTTTTCCCCGCATACGATGAGAGGTCAACGCTGATCTGTTTCCAACGCTGACCTGTGTTGGAGATCGACTCCTTTTTAAGAATTTGTCCGTTGGCAAAGAGTCGCAATTCCCAATCGCCTTCGTCATGACTGGCGACCTCAAGATTGAGTAGGGTCTTTTTTCCCAGCGGCAATTCGAGAATACGTTCAAAGGCGGCTCCTTTGTCCTTGTCGAATGGATGGGTCATCAGCACGTTAACGCGCCCAAGGTAGGTAGGCAATTTACGCGGGGTTTCCTCGAAATTGGGTGCCACTAAACGCCAGGCCGGGGCCCAAAGCGCTACCGACTCGCCATCGGTGGCCTTTGAACTTGGTTCTGGAACGGCACTAAATTTTCTCGCCGCAAAGTTTGTGTATTCGGCTCCGAGTCGGCCGGAATCTCCCATGCCATCATGCACCACGACCCGATAATGAAAGGTACGAGATTTTTGCGCGTCGATCTGCCAATCGCCTTGCAAAGATGGACTGGGATTGATCAGGCTCTGACCATCCACCCGCCAAGCAGCGGGGTGTCCTAGATTGGACGGGTGATCCAACACAGCGATTCCATAGGAATTAGTGCCAAACGGTCGGCTGACATCGCACCAAGGGGCGCGCTGTCCCGACGCAGCGATGCCTGTCGTTCCCAGAGCGTTCAGGATTCGATGGGCGGGATCAAAAATCATTCGCACAGCGAATCCCCCGTAATCGTAACGTCCAACCTTCACGGCTTTTTCACCTGCCTCGAGCGTCCAATCCACATCGATCGTGTAGTTTGAATGAGCGGCTGCAGGCTTATGGACGGTGATCCTCTGCGTCTCTTCTAAAACAACTTCGCCTTGGGGCGATACCCATTCCGAGACGGCTTTCCACGCCACATGATCCTGCTCCTGAACGACGTCGGTAAGTCGCGAGAATCGTAGGGTTCCTTCCTTT
This sequence comes from Akkermansia muciniphila, assembly GCA_945867235.1. Taxonomy (GTDB): domain Bacteria; phylum Verrucomicrobiota; class Verrucomicrobiia; order Limisphaerales; family SXQI01; genus SXQI01. The sequence goes on along the minus strand of CAMBHS010000010.1, from coordinate 11,386 downwards.
TCTGACCAGAAATCGACACCGTTTACTGAATGGAGTCCTGTGAATATCCCGTGTTGCCAAGGGTGATCAGACGGCTTGTCATGAGTCAATTGGGTTTGTCCTCGGGGATCCATCACGGGATGCAGATAAGGTCGCAATTTTGGATCCATGACATAGGTCAGCAAGTCCACAGGCTCGGTTCGACCCGGCATATAAACCTGCACCGCAAGCGCTTTATCTCGCATGGAAATCGAGATCGGTTTTTTGTCTTGTGGCGGATTCAAAATATACCCTATCAGGTTTCGAAAATCCGCATCGACCATCTGTTCAAGTCCTTCGGGCATCACTGACATTTGACTGACCCGCAAAGAAGCGATGTCGGTCTTGGCGACGACCTCATCCTTGGGAGCGGCTGTCAGCAATCGCACCCGCACGTCGGAATTCTCCACCATTCGTCCGCTGATCGATCTTCCGTCCTTGGTCTCCACTTCGATATTTTCATAACCCGCTCCAATAATCTGGTTGGGATCAATGACGTTGCTCAACAACGCTTCGAGGCTTGAGCGACCAACCCCGGTGAGATCGGGTCCCACCTCGCCACCTTCGCCATGCAGTTTGTGGCAGTTGAAACAGACCCGTTGAGCGATTTCACGTCCCGCCTTGAAGTCCACAACTCCGGGAGTCAGGATCATCTCCTTTTTCGCCGCGATAACCTTCAGTTTATCCGCATTCGCATCGCGGTATCGACCGATGACCTGAAGTGCTTTGACCCGAGTTGCCTCGTCTTTGCTGGTGCTTAACGCCCTCACCACCGTGGGTGGAATTTCACCCACCGCCACTTTTTTTTGTTGGATCGCTGCGAGAAATGGCAAGGCCCATTCCCTGCGCGAGGCGAGGATTTCCGATGCCGTGCGTCGGAGCACAGGGGAGAGATTGATCCATTGGTCCAATACCGAGGACGACACCGCGTCGCCTCCCACTTCACCTAAGCTGCGGAGGGATTCAATGCGAACTTTCTCCGGAGCCTTGCTTCTAAAGATCAAAAGTAATCCGTCCCTCACTCGGTCGGATTTTTGACCACGAATTGCAGCCACAGCATTGATCCGCACTTCCTCGGAAACTTTTTCATCCAATGCCGATCGGATGGAGTTCTCCACCGCCGCCGCATCGCCCCAGAGGGTTCCCAGTTGTCGGGCGCGGGCGACCACCTGTGGATCCCCATGGAGTGACAGTTTTTCAATAAAGGGACGAGTCCATGAACCAGGAACTTGGGTGCGCCCTCGTTGTCCCTCGATCAATCCATCCAACGCCGCCACCGCAAGGGGTGATGATTCAGGGGATAACCCCAGCACGAATTGCGAAGCCATGGTGTAATGGGCGTCCTTATTACTGTCGCAGATGCGTCGCATGATTTTGGTGATGATTTTGGTCGCCACGGATCGGCACAACATCCCGTTGTCTTTAAACCAATCCAACGCACTCGAAGGATCGAGAGCAATCATGGGTTCCAACGCCATCCATGCCATAAAGGGAATAATGGGGTCATCGCCCGTCTTAGGATGGAGTGCCAACGTGGCGAGAATCGGTTCGATATCAGCCTGGGTTTTATGGACCGTTGGGGTGTTGATCGTCAGGTCGCCCGAAACCATTTGCCGAATGGCTGTGGCGGTTGCCAGTCGGACTTGGGCGTCATTGTCCTTCGCGAGGATATCCAATCGTGCCAATGCAACTTTGCTTGGGTTCCCATTTTCTCCGGTGAATCGGGCGACCCAGGTGCGTATGACCGGATGGGTATCCTTGCTCATCGCATCGAGCAACCCATCGTCCAACAAACCGCTGCTGCCGAGTGTCCAGAGTGCTGCGACACGTCCGTCAGGCGTCGCCTTTTGATCGCTTAGCAAGGCAACAATGATCTCTTTCGCCGCTGGATCTCGTCGTTCATCCAGCAATCGTTGAGCCGTCCGTCGGTGCCAATTATTCGCATGGTTTAATGTTTCAACCAGTTGACGTGTGGTCGCTTTGCCGAGGTTTAAATCCGGAGTGTGCGAAGGCACTGCGGCTCCGGTGTTTTTTCCAGTGTAAACCACGCGCCAGATACGGCCGTGAGTCCGATCCACTCCTTCGGGATCCGCATTCGCATTTTGGTAACAGGGATACTTGTCATACCAATCCATGATCCACACCGCGCCGTCCGGTCCTACTTGAGTGCTCACAGGACGAAACCAACCGTCATTGGCACGAACAAAATCACCCATCGCAGACGCCACGAATCCGGAACCCTTCCGTGTCAACTTATCCTGGTGCACCGCACTGTCGTGGATATTTCCTTGCAGAATTGTTCCCTTAAACTCCTCGGGATACTGATCCCCTTGATACACTTGGATCCCAGCATACGCCGCGCGAAAATGCTTGTGATCATTGATCGCATGTAACTGTTCATACGCAAATTTGTGCGGTGGACTCCCCGCTTGTCGGTCATAAATCCCTCCGGGCGCCATGTGAAATAAATGGTCGATCACGCACGCAGAAACGAACATGTTACCCGCCGCATCATAATCCACACCCCACGGGTTACTCGTGCCTTCGGCGAACACCTCGAATTTCTTTGTTTTGGTATTAAGGCGTGCCACCGCAGCCGTCATCTCCACACCAGGTGCCTCGGGATGATCAGGATCCCTTACTTTTGACTTCGTGAAAACCCCGTGCGTCATGTAAAGCCATCCATCGGGGCCCCAGGTAAATCCATTCAAAAGCTCATGGCGATCCTCCAATCCGAAACCCGTCATGAAGACCTTTCTTTCATCCGCGACATCATCGCCGTTGGTGTCCTTCAAAAAAAGGAGGTCGGGAGCCTGCCCTACGTAAGCCCCTCCATTGCCGAGGAGCAGTCCTGTGGCGAGATTCAATCCGTCGGCAAACACGGTCACTTTGTCCGCTTTCCCATCCCCGTCCACATCCTCAAGAATTTTAATTCTATCCCTTGGCTTGGTTCCTTCGGGTGCTCCCAGAGGATACTCATAAAGCTCCGCAACCCATAAGCGACCGCGCTCATCCCAAGCCATCGCGACGGGGTTGATCACGTCCGGTTCGGACGCAAAAAGCCGCACCTCAAATCCTTCAGGAACCGTAAATTTTTTCTGCGCTTCTGCAGGCGTCAGAGCCGGCGTCGTCGCGGGCGCATGTTGACCTGCGAGTTGACGTCCTGCCGCCAACGCTGCGGATATTCCGAGCGATAAAACCAAAGAAACTACGATTGAAGTCAGTTTTTTCATTACAAAGATTCGCCGAATACGCTGGTTTAATGAAGGATCCATTGCAAACGAATAATTATTCCCAATAGTGGTGAGGAGTTTTGGGCTTGATAGGTTGGGTCAATGCGTCAGGATTGTTGTAACCCCTTAGACTGGTCTTGAGTCTTTAGAAATATAGCCTTAGGAGCTGAGAATCCGTTTTGATGAGGAGAATCGATCTTATGATGAATGATTTCAATGATTTGCAATCCAATAGAAGGCGTTTCATACGTGGCATGAGCATGGGGATGGCTCTATTTGCTGTCCCAGGACTCATGGCCGAACAGCTCACCTTGACTCCGAGTTCGACCGAGGGTCCGTTTTATCCCAACCATCTACCGCTGGATACGGACAATGATTTAATCATTGTTAACGATGGTTTGACCCCGGCAATAGGGGGAATCACGCACTTGAGTGGTCGGGTGCTTGATATCAAAGGGAATCCGATTCGCAATGCCACGGTCGAAATTTGGCAGGTCGATGGCAAGGGTGTTTATCTCCATTCTGGGAGCGATAAACATGGGAGCCGCGATACAAACTTCCAAGGGTTCGGGCGGTTTTCCACAGGTTCCACCGGCGAGTATTATTTTCGCACCATCAGACCCATCAAGTATCCTGGGCGCACGCCTCATATTCATTTTGCCGTCAAGATGAAGGGTCGCGAAAAATGGACGACCCAATGCTACATCAAGGGCGAGGAGCAAAACGAAAAGGACGGGGTTTATAAAGAGATCAAGGACGCCAAGCAGCGCGCCAATGTGACAGTTGATTTTGCGCGGATACCCAAATCTACACTGGGCGAAATGGCGGCTCGATTTGACATCATCATGGGATTCACCCCTCAAATTTAATGACCCTGAATAAATCACTTATGAATAGATTGATGATGATGGTTGCGGTTTGCTGTGGTCTTTGTGTCCCAGTCGTCGCGCAGGAATGGGCTAAGGCGCGATTGGAAAAATCCCCGCGTCATATGGAGTGGGTGAAAGTCAAGCAGGGTGCCCGCGAGATCAATTGTTTCGTCGCGTTTCCCGAAGTGAAGACGAAGGCGACGGCAGTGGTCGTCATTCATGAAATCTTTGGCTTGAGCGACTGGGTGCGCGGCGTGGCGGACCAATTGGCAGAGGCGGGTTATGTTGCCATCGCCCCGGACCTCCTCTCCGGTGCGGCTCCCGGTGGGGGTGGAACGGCTGAATTAGGAAGTGGAGATGCGGTTCGGAAAGCCGTCTCAGCACTCAACCCAGAGCAGGTTACTGCCGATCTGAACGCCGTCACGGATTATGTGATGGCATTGCCGGCATCGAATGGCAAGGTCGTGGTCGGTGGATTCTGTTGGGGTGGCGGGCAATCATTCCGTTTCGCTGCGAATAACAAAAAGGTGAAGGCTGCATTTCCGTTTTATGGCAGTGGTCCCGATGATGCCTCTGCCATCGCCCGAATTTCCGCACCCGTTTACGGTTTCTATGCGGGCAACGACGAGCGTATCAATGGCACCATCCCGAAATCGACCGAGTTGATGAAGCAGGCAACCAAGGTTTATGAACCCGTAACCTATGAAGGCGCCGGACACGGTTTTATGCGGGCTGGCGAGGCCCCCGACGCAAGTGCCGCCAATAAGAAAGCCCGTGAGGACGCATGGAAACGCTGGCTAGGGATTTTGAAGAAAATCCAAGGCTGATCCCATTTTCACTCCGGCGATTTCTGAGCAATTACACGGAGAGATTCAAATCTGTCACCGCTCCTAGGTGTGCCGAACTCACTTGGGTGGCATACTTCGCGAGAACGCCCTTGGTGTAGTGGGGCTTCGGCTTTTTCCAGGCTTTGAGTCGAGCTTTGATTTCCGTTGCCGGAATATTCAAATTAAGGGTCTGCTTCCGGGCATCGATGGTGATGGAGTCGCCGTTCTTAACGATAGCCAGCGGACCTCCCACGTAAGATTCCGGCGAGATATGACCGACGACAAATCCGTGGCTACCTCCCGAGAAACGACCGTCCGTTATCAGGGCAACGTCTTTGCCGAGCCCGCGTCCCATAACGGCACTAGTAGGTCCGAGCATCTCGCGCATCCCGGGACCACCCCGCGGTCCTTCATTTCGGATAACGATGACGTCGCTCTTTTTGATTGAGCCATCGAGAATCTTTTTCATCGCCGCTTCTTCCGAGTTGAATACGCGGGCTTTGCCTGTAAATTCGAGACCTTCCTTCCCGCTTATTTTGGCGACGGCACCCGTCGGAGCCAAGTTTCCGTAAAGAACGACAAGATGGCTGTTGGCCTTGATCGGATTATTGAGCGGCCGGATTATTTCCTGTCCTACCGGGTAGGAGGGTGCGTTCTTGAGGTTCTCGGCGAGAGTTTTTCCCGTCACCGTCAGGCAGTCTCCATGAAGCAATCCGGCATCCAGCAATGTTTTCATCAGCGGCACAATGCCCCCGATCGCCACGAGTTCAGCCATGACAAATCGACCGCTCGGTTTGAGATCCGCGAGAACCGGAACACGCTTCCCGATTTTTGTAAAGTCGTCGATGGATAGTTTGACCCCAGCGGAGTGAGCCATGGCGAGAAGGTGCAGAACGGCGTTCGTGGATCCCCCGAGCGCGATCACTACAGTAATGGAATTCTCAAATGCACGCCGCGTCATGATGTCGAGCGGACGGATCCCAAGCTTGAGCAACTCAACCACAGCCGCTCCGGCACGTTGGCAGTCGAGCACTTTCTCTTTAGAGATCGCCGATTGAGCTGAGCTATTCGGCAGGCTCATTCCAAGAGCTTCGATAGCACACGCCATCGTGTTGGCCGTATACATCCCGCCGCAGGAACCTGGACCCGGGATCGCGCATTTTTCGATCCCTGCGAGGTCCTCGTCGGAAATCTTTTTGTTCGCATGCGCCCCCACGGCCTCGAAAACCGAAACGACATCGACATTTCGATTCTGAAAACATCCCGGGAGAATCGTTCCGCCATAGACGAAAATGCCGGGACGATTAAGCCGCGCGAGTGCCATGATGCATCCGGGCATGTTTTTGTCGCACCCACCAATTGCCACGACGCCATCAAACCCTTCGCACCCCATCACAGTCTCGATCGAATCCGCAATGACCTCGCGCGACACGAGTGAGTATTTCATCCCTTCGGTCCCCATCGAAATCCCATCGGAGATGGTGATGGTATTAAAGATCACCGCCTTGCCTCCGGCAGCATTCGTGCCGATCGCGGCTTCCACCGCCAATTTGTCGATGTGCATATTGCACGGCGTTACCATACTCCAGGTCGAGGCGATCCCGATTTGGGACTTCCTGAAATCCTCCGAAGCAAAACCGACTGCGTGCAACATGGCGCGACTGGCCGCGCGATCCGCTCCATCAACAACCTGGCCTGAAAATTGGCGGATGTTGGGGGCTGGTCTTTCGGATTGAGTTTTTTGGCGAGGTTTTTGATTCGGGCGATTCATATTAAACGAGACATCAATTTAAGCTGATCCACACAGCCGGTGCAACGGGAACTTGCAAGAACTGACCTTCGAATGACGACTTAAAAAGGTAACACCTTGAAATTCAACACGCGCTCACACATCCATACCGCCGCGATTCCAGCGATCCCCACGGAGCCCGATTTTAGGATGAGTCCTTGGTAAATCCAAGATCGCCGTAAGGCATAAGCAAGTGGTAGAAAGACCGCGACAATCGCCAGTTGACCCGCTTCAACCCCGACATTAAACCCAATCAAGGCAGTGGCTAAAGACCCAGTTTGCAAGCCTAGATCCACCAACACACTTGCGAAACCGAATCCGTGAATGAGCCCAAAAATAAAAGCCACCACCCAGCCACGGTCCAAAAATACGGGGCGGATATTATTGCAGGCCGCTACGATCACCGAAGCGGCGATCGTGGACTCGACAAAGCGTGAGGACAAATGAACCCACCCGAGCGCGGCTAAACTCAAAGTCAGCGAATGCGCTAGCGTGAATGCAGTGATCACTTTGACAACTCCGAGTGTCGCGGATCTCAAGGTGGGTATCGGAACCCATTTTCCATTCCTTCGACGCAACACTGACGGCAACAGGAGTGCCAACAGAAAAAGGAGGTGATCGTATCCCATCCAGATATGCCAGATGCCTTCCCTGAAAAACGCCTTGAATCCTTGATCGGTCGAGTCAGGCATCTCTCCGTTGTTCAAGGCACATCGGTAATAATTTTCGGTGGGACTTAATACTCCGTTCTGCGTCGTCCCATTTTGCAAAACCTGGTAAAATCCGCGATGCCTCACATCCGTCGCGAACAGCAGCGAATAATCGACCCGCATTTCCATCGCCTTCGGAGGGAGAGGCAAAGTAAACCGGAGCACCGCGTAAACACCGTCGCTGTGATCCGCAACCAGCAAATCGGTGCCTCGCACTGGAACCGCCACCTGATCGACATAAAAGCGCAGATGGGCATAAGCGTATTTTTCAACCGCGTTTCGTTTGCTCTCCAACTCGCCCCAAGTGACCTCCCCGTCAATGTCACTGTCTAACCCAATCGTAAATTCAAGATCTCGTAAGGCGATATCCCATTGCCCTTCCAGTTTGTCAGCGGAAATTTCTAGATTCAGGTAACTATCGCTTGGGTGGTGGCCCTGAACATTCGAAACGATGGCCAACAAAAATACAGCAAAAGCCGCAAGAGTTCTCCCTGCATGGTAAAAAGAAATTAGGATGCTTAGTTTCGTGATGCGGCTATTCAGCCTGCTACAATGCATTTGGTCAACCCCGCGACTGGGCAAATCTTAAGAACCGATAAACTTTCCGCCACCGAGTTTTGACAACCTGCCTGCTTGCGCCTATACCTATGAATGCGCAGCAGCCTTCGAGGCGTATGCGATCGCGCCGGTAGCTCAATTGGATAGAGTATCTGACTTCGGATTAGTTTACGACGCTTTCGCCCTTCTTATCCTACATTATCAGAACGTCACTTAGATCAAGCGGGCGTTGATGGAATTGATGTTGCCTCTTTTCTGTAGTTTTCCCAATTTGACTCAATAAATGACCGATGGGATACAAAAGCGGGATACAAAGGATATAATTCGAGCCGTTCCAAGATCAAACACATAATTCATAATGAGGAATTACTATGATGAATTATTAAGCTCATGGGGGGCATAGTCCAGCCCCCCTCCACGCCGCCGCATGATTTTTAGGAGCTTGACGGTGGGGGCGAACCTTGGCGACTTGCAAAGCAAGAACCGTTCCAACTTAGTGGAATCGAATTGGTTCTTTTTATACAGGCAAGGACCGAACTGCCCATTGGACACCATCCCTTTAAAAACTTTTTAATAGATTCCCTAGGGGGGGTGGCGGTTTTTGCCCTGTGCCGCGGTTATCGTTGAACCTGAGGCATTCTGGGGCGTTGGTGGTCATCTCCAAGAGGTCACCGTTGTCCCATTTTTCTCTACGCGTGAGGGTTGGAAAAACCCCTCCGAGGCTTCTCACGGAATTAGGTAGGTGACGCCGTGACCAGAGTTTTGCGGTCTTGGCGGATTATGTTGTTGGTTTCCGTTGGTTACTTTGTTGGCAATTGTTGTGCGTGTTTCGCGGGGTTTCACCATGTATCAAAATTGGAGGTCAAAAAACGGAAGATGCGGAAAGCCCTATTAAATAAGGGCGGAAATGATGTTTTTTACAAAGGAAATGGTCGGGACGGTGAGATTTGAACCTAGTTCCGCTCGTTCGTGGAGGTTCGGGATAAGTGTGTTTTAACCGCGTTTCTATTGGTGTTTAGCACACTTTTTACTATTTGCTTTCAAGTCGTCTGACCACCCCAAAACGAAACTTCTGTGTTAGGAATCGTTAGGATTTTCACCGTCACATCCCGACTGTTTCGCGACGAGCAGGAAGGAATGGAACAGGGAGACTTTGTTGATGCGTCGAGCCCACGATCGGGCTGGTCAACACTCTTGAACTGCAAGTGACCCGGATCTGGCGAACCCGATCTGGATTGCGGTTGCCACCAACAACGTCACTCAAAGTGGTCCACGACAATTCTACCGCTTGATTCCGCAGTGATTTGACTCTACGAGGAAAGGGGAGGAACGTCGAAAGTTTCGTCGTCTCTGCTGCCTCCACCGCCAAATCAATCGCGATGGGGGGGATAAGGGAGGAATGTGGAAGGAGTCCATTGTTCCCCCACCCCCCCAAGGAATCTATTGAAAAGCTTTCAAAGGTTAGGTGTCCAAAGGGCAGATCGCTCCTTGCTTGTGAAATATTTCACAAATCGATTCCACGGGAACCGGCAGGGGTGACCATGAAAACGCGTCCTGCGCGATCCTCGTGCGTTTGTGGGGTTGTCTGTTCTACAATGGTTCGGACTCAAATCGGGTGAAGGTCTTGTGAAAGACTAGGTCAACATCGCCGGTGGTCGAGCCCACGTAATCTTTCGAGTTTTACTTTTTGGCATCCCTTTTGGGTTCTGCGGCGGGCTGTACGCCTAGGCGTATTCTCCGCCGCAGGACTCTCCTAAGGAAACGCTGAATAAAGCCAAGTTTCCATTTTTTCAGTATTTACTGCTGATGGATGATTGTCCCTTGCCGGGGATTTGTGTCCGGTGCCTTGGGTTGGCGGATCCGTTATGGTTTGGTGGCGGGGTTGATTTGCCGTTTTTTACCGCTTCAACCGATTTGATTCAGAGTCTTTTCACGTTCTGGCGGTTCGTCCTCCGATCACCACGTTGGCAAGTCCAAAGAGCGTATAGAGTTGATGTCCGTTTTTGGCCAATCCCCGGTAGCGCACCTTCCGATGGCCAAACAGATTCTTCACGATGTGGAACGGGTGTTCTACCAACGGTCGCCCTGACAGAGCGAAACTCCGCAGTGTCCCGATCTTGCTGACCGGGCGATGTCCTCACGGTAATCGACCCGACGGGAGATATAGACATCACGGAGGCTCACGACTTAGCGACTCAACTTCGTGACATCAAAGAACCCCACCTTGCTTTGAAGAGTCCCCCAAGTGGCGATCGGAAGTATCCAATCAATTGCACCGGCAAACTTGCCGGTGCAATTGACAGTTCGTAATTCCGTGCTATTAATGATGACGTGCGAGCCGAAAACTTACCGCAGAAAATGGGATTTAGAAGCGGGGCGATTGGAACTCATTCTAGTCGAACCATCATGCTGGAGGAGCTTTCTTTGTTGCTGAACAGTCTTCCCCTTGTCGCAGGTCGGTCGGACTATTTGTCCGCCATCATCGAGAGAAATGCCCTCGGCAAGCAGACGGGGGCGAACCGGAAGATCACAGCTCAACACTTATCCGAACTTTACGCCCTCGAACCGACGATCCCCTTATTCCGGGTCTTGCGCCTGTTCTGGCAGAATGACGTGCCGGGGCGTCCCGTGCTGGCTCTGTTGTGCTCCCTCGCCCGCGATCCCCTTCTGCGGGCTACCGCCGAACCAATTCTCGCCATGACCTCGGGCGAGGAACTTTCCCGCCAGAAAATCACCGACGCCATCCGCACTTCTGTTGGCACCCGGTTGAATGACGCGACACTCGACAAGGTGGTGCGCAATGTTTCGTCCTCGTGGACGCAGAGCGGGCATCTCCGAGGCCGTGCGCGTAAATTCCGGCAGTTGATCCGCCCCACTCCTTTGGTGACGGCCTATGCACTGATGCTTGGCTATTTGGAAGGACTGCGAGGTGGCCGATTGTTTAAAACGAGCTGGACTCGCGTGCTGGATTCGTCGCCGGGAGAATTGCGGAACATCGCGGCAGAGGCGAAACGGCTGAGCGGACTGGACTTGAGAGCGGCGGGAGACGTGATCGAAATCGGGTTCACCAATATCTTAACCACACAAGAGATAAAGGATTCGCGTGTCACGCATTGACGATTTGGCAGAGCAATACGAGCGGCATATTTTCGCTCCTTGGCAGCGCAATCTGGCTGGGGCGCAACGCATCATCTTTGTGGTGTATCCGAAGGAGGATGAGCGGCGGTTGCTCGTGAAATTGAAAGAGTTCGAACATCGGACGAAAGCTGCCGGGCACGGCTGGCGTGAGGTGGATTTGACGAACGTGTTTGCCGTGTGGATGGCGGCGGAAGAATATCGCGAGGAATACTTCCGTCATCCTGAAGACCTCGCGTTGAAATTC
>CAMBHS010000009.1 GCA_945867235.1 Akkermansia muciniphila | reverse complement strand
TCCGCCCAAAGGTGTTCCTTAAGCGTCACCTTGAACCCGAGTTTTTGGATTCAAATTGTTTGACCGACTTATCGTTGGCAGATCCGTTTCATCCGCTAGAGAAGGGCACCACGTCTCCGCATAAAAGGGAACGATAGAGGCTATTGCGCAACTCCATCAAGGTGACCTTCCCTAGCCGGAGCAGCTTGCCGTGCAAGATGGCAAAAGCATGAAAGAGCGTGAAGGCCATGATCTTGATCCAAAGCAAGACCTGGAGGGCTACCGGATGATGATGGGCGCAATGTGTCAGATGCCAAGCCTGGGTCAACTCATTGAATGCATTGTTTTCAATTTTCCACCGCAAATGGCACCAATCTCGGATGATCGAGCCGACATAACCAGCCAAGTCTCCGGCCACAACCCAAATCCAGTTCTGCTCTTTTTCCTCGGTGATCCACCTACCTCCGATGCGCTGGCGTTGGATGTAGGTTTCCCGCGCACGCACCACTCGCACCGGTTCGGTATAGGTATTGGTTAAGGTCATCTGGGGGAGATCCCAAATCTCCACTTTGCGGTCGTCACGCTTGACGGTTTCGGTTGGGGGCTTGCCTTTGGTCAGTGCCAAAGTCTCTTGGTAAATGTCGTAGCGCGCCTGTTTGAGAACGGCGATCACTGGCCAGCCCATCTCCACCTCCGCCTTTAAAAACGGCCCATTGGTATACCATGCGTCCACCACCACTAGGTCAAAAAAACGTGGTCCGTACTTTTCGCGCATTCGATCCAGCAGTCGCAAGGCCGTCATGCACTCTTCTTCTCCTTGGCGCATCGGTTCGACATCCAAAATCACGCTCAATCGGGGACCGCTCAACTGCGCATACACCTGCTTGTGGTAGTATTGGAGATGTTTGACCGGTTGACCCGTGTCGTCTTTGGTCGTGATCTCACGGGTTAAACAATCTTGGCAACAGCGATGGTCGCTACAAAACTGCTCGTTGGCATCTAGGCTGAGTGCCAGCAACCCGTTGACCTTGCTCTGTTCGAAGGCTTTCCCTCGCTTGAGCTTACGATTGATCCAAATAGCTCCTCGCCGTAATTTCTCAGGATCCATGCGCTCACTCACATACTCCAAGGTATCGTCACTGATGCGGTGAGAGTAGCCCACCCAGTGCTGCCACTGCGGCAATTTGGTTTCAGATTGGAGTTGGTGCAGGCTGGGAATTTGGGCGACCTCGCCGAACAATAGGCTTAAGGCAACAGCGCGCCCGGGAATTTCTGGGCGGAGCCGGGAATCAGTGAAGGATCCCGCCAGCAAATTCAGATGGAACACCTTTTGAGCGTAACGCACGAAGCGCGGCAATTCACTGAAATCGGTGTTATTCAGGCAGGAGCCTTTCCCCACGCCGAAGCAACTCAGCATTAATCTGGGAGAGTTCCTCCATCTGCTCCTGTAGCACGTGGAAATGTTCTACGCCCACCCGTGCGGACATCTGTTGTTCCTCGGTTTTGAGAAGGAACTTGTTCATTTTTCCCACGGCCAGACACTGAGTTAAATAGTAGAATGGACCATGCATGGCGCCGCCGTGATGACAGCGGCACGTGGCTTTTCCGCACCTGCCGACGCGTTCCACGACCGAGGCACGTAGAAGGTCGGCGGGAACATCAATCTGCTGGAGCAGAAAGCCTTTGCGACGCCGTAGCGCCAGAGTAGATTTGTGACCGTGATCGAATATCCTAGCCATTCGTATGGTCAAGATAGGAAATCAGACGCAAAAGTCAACAAATAAGAAAGTCCTCAGCAAATGCGAAAATGCTCAACCCCTTGCAAACATTAGGGGGATAGCAATTTTCAAATGGAAGTTGCGGAATCGCTGGAGAAACAGCCCGGAGAAACGTTTGGAGTGCGCCCTTTAGGGTGTCCGTGTGAAGCCATGGCGGGACACGCTGATGCGTGAACACCAAACTGTTCTATCCAGCGATAGCACCGCTAGGTATTCGCTCCCGTCAACTCAAACAAGCCTCCGCCTTGGAGTTTTGATGAGTTATTCGTGAACGCTGTAGAGGGGCGGTTTATCGGAAGGGTTGCAGCGGGATCTTAACGCAACGTCGGTTCTACTGAGGCGTTGATGTTGGATTAAAATGAGGCGTTCGGTTGCCCGGGTGTTGGTTGCATTGGCACGAAAAGATCGGCATCAAAGGGCGATCTCCCGTAGGAGATGTCGGCTTTTTGGGCTGGGAAAGAGATCGTATCGAGCACTGCATTGAAGTTCGCATCGGCATCGATCAAAAACACTTTCTCCCCAGCTTTTTCCAGTTTGAAGTTGGCGTGCAACCCCGGTGTCGCCAGACCATCCTCGTCGGCCCAAACAAGGAGATAGCCGGATGCGGGAATGATTGTTCCCGCTGGGAAAGTCCATTTGCGTGGGTTGGTAGGTTCATCGGTGAGATAGCACCCGCTCAGGTCCACCGCCTCATCGGTGATATTTCGCAACTCGATCCAGTCATCGAATTCTCCTTGAGGATCCGCGATCGTCTGATCGTTCAACGCCATCAATTCATTGATCACCACGGGAGTATGCGGAGCGGTCGTCAGGGCGACGCGGTAATTGTAGGTCTGTTGTTCCGCACGAGCCGGAGAAAATGAGGCCGCCTTGGGTGCGCTGGCGGATCGGGCTTCAATATAGTAATGGATTTTGTTGCCCGCAGGATAGTTGGTCGTTGCTGCTCCAAAAAATCCATCCATCGCCTTAAGGTCGTCATGGGCCCCGTCATCAAACATTTGCGTTGTAGAAAAACGACCGAAAGGTTTGTCGCGCCACGAGAGCCAAACGGAGTCTATCCCGTTGGTTCCATTGGGTTCAACCTGCGCCCGAATCACGGGCACATCGATCGGACCAGGTGACGATTGGGGAGGATGAACAGCAATGATTTTCGGTGGCACCGGACGAAGTTCGACGTGGTTGGTGAGATACTTGAACCGATTGGTGACATACATTTTCAGAGTCAACAGGGCGTTTGTGTAGGCCGTCATCGTGAAATTCTTTTTGGGATCCGTGATGACATCCGCGACGGTCAAACGATTGTAGTGGTTGATCACCGGCGTGAGGTAGCGGGGATTAAACCGTTCCTCCAACACCGTGCGCATGTGGGCAAGGTAGCGTTGCCGCAATTCAGGAATCGCCAATAGTTTCGAGAGCAACGGACGATTGTTGCCTGTGGAACCTTGCACAGGCGAAAGCGAGGACGTGATGCCCATCGTGGAAGTAAACGCCTCATTGCCATCATGCTCGACAGGGTGAATGCGCCCGCTTTCCGGTTCATAATAGAAGGCATAGTCCGCCCCCTTGTTCCAATAACTGTCGTCATCGACAAAAAGATTTTCGACCGCGAGAAACCACAACCATCGATCCACGGCAAAAACATTTTCCACTTTATCACGGCGTTCCGCGACGGGAGAATTGTTCAACACATCAACGGCATTGACCAATCGCAGCCACGCGTTCGTAGAGTAGGTGGACTTTAATTCATAGTTATTGGTGTAGAGAGAAAACGATTTCCCCAAGTAGCTGAAGGCTGAGGTTCCACTTTCAAATCCCCCGCCGCCACCGCCGATGTTGGGAGCCCGCCATCGGTCGCCCTCATGACTGGGAAACCAATCATCCAGCAAATCATTATTCAACTGATCGACCATGGAATACACCCCCCAATAGGCACCGTTAATCTGAAGCATCGCCATGGCACCATGGGGTCCTGGCGCATACTCACGCATCACATTGAAATAAAGAGGCTCGCGCATCAGAGTGGAATCGCCCGCAGCATTGTTAAAATTGATCGCGCGATAACCCATGACTCGACCCTCCGGATTCAGGATATTAAAATCCAAGTTGACCGATTTTTTGCTGCCTCCCAGATCGTAGGAGGAGTTGCCCTTGTAACGGGCTCCGACGTTGGTTGCCATCACTCCATTGGCCAGCGTGACAACCGTGGGGACATTGCCTCCCGACGTGCGTGCGTTCGCCATCAGGGTGGTCCAGTTGGAGTTGGTGAAAGTCAGGTTGATCTTGCGAAATAACTGAACGTCAAAAAGGCCGTCGGTTCGTGTGGTGCGTATAAACCGGCTTGTGGACCCAGCTAGGTTGATCGGAACTTTCGGAAGATTCGCAACCCCTCCGAACACGCTTCCCAACGCGGGAGCATTGGTCCACACCGTGAGATTTGTGGAGGTTTGGAATCGCCATTCTTCATCAGTATCCCCTTGCACCTGGACGAACGCTGCATTCCCCGAATACGTGAACCACACTCGCGAATCGTCTGCCAGCAAAGGGGAGTGGGGCAGAAGCGATAAACTTAATAGTAGGCCGAGAACGAATCGGGTGTGACTTGAATTCATGAAGGCAATACCCGCAGTCCGGCAATGAATGGGTTAATGGACATAAAACACTCTTTTAATGACTGGTTAAGTGACGAGCAGGTTACACGCCAAATCGACCCGCGGCCGGGATTGGATTCAAAAACTTCCCTTTCCTCCGAATTAAGTTTGCGACAAAATAATCAGTCCAACGATGTCACTCCGAGTTTTAATTGTGCCAGACAAATTCAAAGGCACGTTAACGTCCCGCCAGGCAGCCAATGCGATTGCCCAAGGCTGGCACCAAGCAAGACCCACGGACATTCTCGATCTTTTACCCATGGCTGATGGCGGCGATGGGTTTGGCGAAGTGCTGGGATCGTTGTTGGGTGCCGAGAGTCGGATCTGTTTGACGACGGATGCGGCTCGGCGTCCTAGGTTGGCCGAATGGTGGCTCCAAAGTGACACCGCCACCGCTGTGATTGAAACGGCGCAAGTGATCGGGCTCGCGTTGTTGCCGCCGGGTCTCTTTCATCCCTTTACCCTCGACACCTATGGGCTCGGCACCGTTTTGCGACATGCCGCTGAAGCCGGAGCACGCAAACTTTATGTCGGAATCGGGGGCAGTGCCACCAACGACGGCGGCTTTGGTTTGGCTCGCTCTCTCGGTTGGACATTCTGGGATGTCACCGGAAAAGAAATTCTCGATTGGTCTGCCCTCGATCAACTGGACCACATTCAACCCCCTTCTCAATCCCTTGATTTCGATGAAATTATTATCGCTGTTGATGTGAGCAATCCGCTCCTTGGCGTCAACGGTGCCAGTAGGATTTACGGTCCCCAAAAAGGGCTGCGCGAAATGGATTTTCCTCATGCCGAAGCCTGTCTCGGAAAGTTGGCAAAAGTCCTCTCCAGCAGCGGCACAATGGACGCAGCAATCCAACCCGGAGCAGGAGCAGCGGGGGGGCTTGGATTTGGATTGAAAGTTTTTTGCCAAGGAACCTTTCGATCGGGCGGAGAAATTTTTACTCAATTAGCCAATTTGGAAGAACGCATCGCACAATCCGATTTGATCATTACGGCTGAGGGAGCGATGGACGCCCAAACGCTCATGGGCAAGGGGGTGGGTGTGGTGGCTGCCGCTGCGGACAAAGCCGGCAAACGCTGCCTATGCCTTGCGGGTTCCGTTTCTACCGAAGGCAAAAACGCCCCGTGGAAAAATTTCCGTTCGTATGCCATCGTCCCGCACCTAGCGGAATTGGAGGAGGCCAAGTCCAATGCTTTTGATTGCTTGCAACGCCTGGCAACTTTCGCTGCGGGTGACCAGGGGTGAGTTTGGGTGGAGAAATGGCTTTCTAGGAAAGTGCTACCTCGGTAGCGTTCAAGACACGGAACGACTATGAATGTTGGAATTAAACTGGTTTTATACGGAGCTTTCCTCTCCCTTGCACTTTTTTCCGGTTACAAATTGAAGGGCGTCTTGTCCGGCCAAAAGACCCCTGTGGTAAGCTCCAGTTCTACCAACCGATCCCAGTCGATCACCACCACGAACCTCGCCACCAACGCCCCAAAAGTGGTTGGCACCCTGTCAAAAACCAATCTCAATTCAACCACGAATGCTTTGTCCACGAACTCGCTTGTTCCCGCCGTGAGTGAGACTACCGGAGCCACGGTGGCTGCTTCCGCGTCAGACAGCACCTCGCTCGATATCGAACTGAGTTCAACGGGAGCCCTGCATCGCCCCAATGTTTTTGGCGGGCGTAAGGATTTGGGTTTTTGGATCGGTTGTGTGCTAGCGGGTGTGATCGGATGCGGTGTGTTGTTGGCCTACGACTTCTCTCGTTTCACCGGCCAACAGGCGATTCAACTGATGTATCACGATGACAAATCGGATTTGAATGATCCGGATTACGAACGTATCGAGCAACAATGGGCGGCAGGAAATCATTTGGACACGATTGATCTGCTCCGGGATTACCTCCAGAAACATCCCCGCGAAATCCATGCGGCGATCCGCATTGCAGAAATCTACGAGAAGGATCTCAAAAACCAACTCGCCGCCGCGTTGGAGTATGAGGAGATTCTCAAGCATAAGTTGAATCCGGATCGTTGGGCTTGGTCGGCCATCCACCTGTGTAATCTTTATTTCCATTTAGACCAGGAAACCAAAGCTGTGGAATTGCTTCAGCGAATCATCATGGAGCATGGGAAAATGCCTGCCGCCAGCAAAGCCCGTAAACGGCTGGCCGAAATGGCGATTCCATTCGCCGATCCCGAGGCTGAAGGTTTCGCAGTCAATACGGTTCAGGAGGAGGAACCCGGTCCCAAATTGCCTCCGGGATTCCGACGAAAAAAATGAGCCGACAGCTTTTTTCTCCCAGTTTCGCAATTCCTAAAACGCCATACGTTCTCGTCACATGATGTCATCCTCACTACGTCACATACATTTTATTGGCATTGGTGGCACGGCCATGGCAGCTACCGCCGTTGCGTTGCAGGAAAAAGGATTTACCGTCACAGGTTCGGACGAAAATGTGTATCCGCCCATGTCCACATTCCTCGCCGAACGCGGTCTCACCGTGTTCAACGGATATAAGGAATCGAATCTGGCGGAGGCACCCGATCTCGTTGTTGTTGGCAATGCACTTTCACGAGGCAATCCTGAGGTGGAGGCCATTCTGGAAAAAAAGCTCCACTACTGTTCCCTTCCCGAGCTACTCAAAGAGTTTTTCATTCGTGGAAAAAGATCCATTGTCGTCGCGGGCACGCACGGAAAAACCACCACGACATCGCTCCTGACGTGGGTGTTCGAGCATAACGGGTTGAATCCAAGCTACATGATCGGCGGCATTCCCACGAACCTAGGGCAGGGGGCACGGTTCACGGATAGCCCATGGTTCATCATTGAAGGAGACGAGTATGACACCTCGTTTTTTGACAAGCGCAGCAAGTTCGTTCACTACCTTCCCGAGGTCGCTCTGATCAACAACCTCGAATTCGATCACGCTGATATTTTCGAGAACTTGGCGGCGATTCAAACCTCATTCAAAAGGTTAATCCAATTGATACCGCGGAACGGTTTGCTGTTGGCCAACGGCGATGAACCCAACCTTTCTGGGATGCTCGACATCAAGCATTGTCCCGTGCAACGCTTTGGATTGGGTGCCCCCAACGACCGTCAGGCCACGAGCCTGCAATTGAGGAGTGACGAGTCCTCATTTCAATTACAAGGCGAGACTTACACCATCCCGTTAATCGGTGAACTCAATGTGCGTAATGCGCTCGCGGTCGCCGCTTGTGCGATCCATTGCGGACTCGCGCCTTCACAGATCCAATCCGCTTTTCAAACGTTTCTAGGAATCAAACGACGCATGGAAGTGCGTGGTGAACCGGATGGAATCGCGATCGTAGATGATTTTGGACACCATCCGACCGCCATCCGCGAGACCCTTATCGCTTTGCGGATCAAGTATCCCAATCGCCTACTTTGGGCGGTTTTTGAACCCCGCTCCAACACCACCCGGCGCAACGTCTTCCAATCCGAATTGGCCGATGCTCTCAAACTCGCCGATGCTTCGGTCGTGGCTCAAGTCGCACGTCTGGAACTTCTGAAACCTTCCGACCGTTTGGATCCGGATCGACTCATCCAGGAATTGCGCGCAACCGGTCGTCCTGCGGCCTATCTGCCCGACGCCAATACCATCGCCCAACATCTTCTCACCGAGTCACGAACGGGCGATGTCATCTGCATTTTTAGCAATGGAGGGTTTGGAGGACTGCACGAAAAACTGATCAAGGGTTTATCCTCACGCGCTCAATCCTGACGCGTTCTTCGTCCTAATTATTCAGGAACGGTTGCGAGATGCGAAATCGAATTCGTAACCTCGCACGGTGATTCTCAGTCTGTATCCTTTGAACGGATACTTCACACTTTGGAAGGAACCGACAACTATGACAAAAAAAACTCGCATCATTATTTCGGCCATCGCACTGGTAACAGTTGTCCTATTCGTGATCCGGGTGCAGCAAGCCCGCCGCGATCTCGTGACCCTCGATGTGGTCAACATGCCCTTGCGCAAAGTTATCCGAAAAATCGAGTGGCAGACCTGGGAGTCTATCGATGTGCAGAAGAATCTTGAAGCGTCGATAACTCTAAATGTGAAGCGGGTTCCGTTGACGGAAGTGTTGGAAATCTTGGCGGAACAATCCGAGGCTCGATGGACGCTTTTTTATCCCCTTTACACCGCCAAGAAATCTTACAACGAATTGCGACAAATTGTTCGGGGAGAAAAATCGCAATCTGATTCTGTTTGGAAATCGTTCAACGCACGTGGCTCCTTTGGATTCGGAGGTGCTGGCAGCGAGTTCGCCGAAAACTTGGGCGTTTCCGATGGCACCCTATCCCTCACGCTTAAAGATCAAACCGTAGAGAGCGGTCTGCGGTCGATATCGCGTTTATCGAATGCGAAAGTGGTGGCGGAGGATGGGACCAGTGGGAAAATCACACTCAATGTGGTGCAGACCCCTTTGAAAAAGGCCGTGGCACTTGTGGCGAAACAACTCCACCGCAGCCACTCGCATTTCTACGCATTGCTCGGTGGAGGTCGTCCCCCTGAGGTCGCTCTGGTTCCCCGAACCTCGGAAGCTAACTCGGAGGAGCGTCCTGCGGGCGATCGCTCTCGCGGATCCGAGGGTGGCCGCGGAAATATCATGCAGCGCCTTGAGGAATTTCAACAACTGAGTGCGGCTGACCAACAGAAGAAATTAAACGATCTCGGTGTTCCAGCGGAGTTCCAATCGAGCCTCCAACAATTGGCTCAAATGCCTGCTGAGCAACGCGGTGATTTCATTCAACAACAAATCCAGTCCCCACAAATCCAAGGCCGGATCCAAGATCGCATGTTGAAAAGTCTGACCTTCACCACACCCGAGCAGCGAGCCGCACGGGATCGCCGGACTCCGCAACGCATGGGTCAAAACCGTCCCTAACCTATAAATTTTATGAAAGTAAATCTCCGTCAACGCGGCTTCACCTTGATCGAACTTTTGGTGGTGATTGCTATCATCGCCATTCTCGCGGGGTTGCTCATGCCAGCCCTCGCACGGGCAAAAAACAAAGGTCGTGACACCTACTGCCTGAACAATCTGCGCCAACTCGGCATTGCGCTGACCCTGTATGCCGATGATTACAAAGGTCGCCTGCCGATCGCGGCCCGATTGCCCAGCCAGCAGACCGGAACCAATGCCATCGCCAGCACGAACGCCCTGCCTGCCATTTCTGAAGTGATTTCCAATTATGTCGGTGGAAGCCAAGGCGTGTTCAAGTGTCCGGCGGATAAAGCGAAACGATTTGAACAGGAAAAATCCAGCTACGAATGGAACACCACGTTCAATAATCAATGGCTTGATCGACCCAGCAGCAAACGTCGCCGGATGACTATCAATTGGGAACCTGTCAAAACACCGCTGATGTATGACTACGACAACGTCCACACCGGCAAGCGGGGTCTCACCACAAAAAATGTGATCTTCGCGGATGGGCATGTCGCCCCGCTTTAATCGCGAGATCGCCACTCGATCGGGATAGGCTACTTTCCAGTAAGGTTGACCTTTAGAGCGGCGATGGCCGCATCCAGTTTTTTCACGTTGGCCTCCGTGGATTTTTGGGCTCCCGCCGCTCCAGATTTGTCGATGTCCGCAGCGAGTTTCGTGATTGTTTTGGAGGCATCCTCCGCTTTGGGCTTATTCTCAGCCGACGATTTGCCCGGCAAAGCTTTCACCAAATCTCGGATGGCAAACGCATGGTCATGCGCTTCACCCAAATCTTTTGCGGCGACAACTTTTGCTAATTTTCCCTGTTGCTTCTGAATCTCTTTCCAAATCTCCTCCACCGTGGCGGGGATCTTTGTGAAATGACTATGCGCACTGCCTTCTGCGGACGCCGGCTTTTTGTCCTTTTCCTTCTGCGCTAAAACCTGTGGAAAGGTGAACGGGAAGAATGCGGCAAGTGCCAGAGTAATGATCGTCGTTTTTTTCATATAGGCTTATGGGTTGAATCTGTTGAGGTAGAAATCATCGTTGCGGTTCCACGGGGACGGTCTCGGTTTCCAAGTCCCGATTGCGGTTCATGTTTTCGTGCAATTGAAAATGTTCCTCCTTGTTGAGTGGGAATTCCTCTGCGAACTGGGTGTGTTCATATCGGTGAAGTTGCATCAGGAAAAGCAGGAGTCCTGCGGAAAAAAGCACCACGTTGGCGACCTTGCCCCATTTCATGAAGGATTGGGTTTTCCGCCAGCCCGACAAAAAAATCCACATGCCGGAAAGGGCGGCGACTTGACCAAATTCAACCCCAAGATTGAACGAGAGAATTCGCAACACCAACCCGTCCTGACCTAGCGGCAATTGTTGCAGGCGCGTGGAAAGTCCGAACCCATGAATCAATCCAAAAACAAAAACGGCCACCAACAGATTGGGCGACTGCAATCCAAAGAATCGCCGAAACCCATCCATGTTTTCAAACGCTTTGTAGCACACCGTCAATGCAATCACGGCGTCGATCAGGTAGTAATTCGCCTGGATGTGGAGGAGCGTGGCAAACACCAAGGTGACGCAGTGCCCAAGGGTGAAGCATGTAATGAATTTGATGATATCCCCAAATCGGGAGAGGAAAAAAATCACCCCAAACAGAAAGAGGAGGTGATCGTAACCCGTCAGCATGTGAGTCGTGCCGAGCTTGAGGTATTCCAAATTCCCTCCTTCGAGGATGCCTTGCTTATCCGCATCGGATATCCCGTGGGCAAAAGCAGTCCATTGCGCAAACCAGCCGCCCACCAATAACGATTTGAATTTCATCTGATGTTAACGAGGCACAGTCTGAACTTCGAAATCCTCCGAGTTAACTTTGACCTTTTCAATCCAAGCGTAAAGCACCGGGAGCAGGATCAAGGTCAGGAATGTGGAACTGAGAATACCTCCAATTACAACGGTGGCAAGTGGGCGTTGCACCTCTGCTCCTGCACCGGTCGCGACAGCCATCGGTAAAAATCCCATGGCTGCAACAAGAGCGGTCATCAACACGGGTCGCAACCGAGTCACTGAACCTTCGAGCACGACGGACTGGATGGATTTGGAATCTTTTTGTAACTGGTTGAAATAGGCCACCAACACCAGCCCATTCAAAACGGCCACGCCGCTCAGTGCGATGAATCCGACTGCGGCGGTAATGCTGAACGGCATATCCCGAATCCAAAGCGCAAAAACGCCACCCGTGACGGCCAGAGGGATGCCCGAGAAAACCATGAGCGTTCGCGTTACCGAGCCCAAGGCCATGTAGATCAGAATAAAAATAAACGCCAAAGCCAACGGCACGATGACCGTGAGCCTTGATCGGGCTTCTTGCAGGTTTTTATACTGGCCTCCAAATTCGACCATGTAATTCTCGGGGAGTTTCACCTGAGCCTCGATGCGTTTCTGGGCCTCAAGCACAAACCCTTCTAAGTCCCTAGTCTTTAGATTCACCATCAAGGCCGATCGACGATGTCCATCGTCATGTTGAATGGGCTCAAACGAATCAATCGTGGAAAAATCGACTAATGTTCCGAGTGGAACAAGGCCTGTTTCACCCACACGCACGGGCAACTTTTTGATATGTTCCAAATCACCTCGGAGCTCCTCCGGCATTCTGACCACGATGTCAAAATTCTTGTTCCCTTCAACGATGGTTCCGGAAAACTTTCCGGCGAGAGCGGCGTGAATCGTGCGATTAACCGAGGCGGCTTGCAGACCATGGCGTTGCAGAGCCTCACGTTTGACATTGATTTGTAGCTGGGGTGTTTGACTCTCCGTTTCAAATTCGACCTGCGCAACGCCCGGCACCTTTTCAAGAATCTCTTTGATCTGACCTGCAATCTTTTCGAGAACTTCAAAGTCCTCGCCAAATATTTTTACAGCCAGATCCGACTTGGTTCCTTCAAGCATTTCATTCACACGCATCTCGATCGGTTGAGCCATGAGCACATTATAATCGGAATTCACCTGTTTTATCGTCGCATCAATCTGCTCGATCAACTCGGCTTTATTTTTCGGGCGTCCCTTCGTTTTTGACCACTCACTGAGCGGTTTATAGGAAATATAAAGATCACTTTCATTGGGAGGCATTGGATCCGACGCAACTTCGCTGGTGCCGATGCGGGAGAACACGCGGGTGATCTCAGGAAAATCTTGCGCCAACTTTTTCGAGACTTCGATATCGGTTCGTAGGGATTCCTCGATGTTCATACCGACCGGTTTGTAGAGCATCAAGGTGATCGATCCCTCGTCGAGCTTGGGCACAAACTCCGCACCCAGTCTGGAAAAAAGCCAGAGTGACCCCAGAAAAAGAATCGACGCAGAGAATACCACCATCCACCGAAAGCGAATGGCCACCGAAAGGATCGGCTCATAAATCCGCTTCGACATTTGAAGGATCACGCTTTCAGTTTCTCGGATCGTTCCACGCAATAACATGAAACAGAGAACCGGGATTGTCGTAAATGCAAGCACGAGAGCCCCGACGAGCGCGAACATGACCGTCAGTGCCATGGGGTGAAACATTTTTCCCTCAATGCCCGTCAAGGCGAGGATCGGGAGGTAAACCACGGTGATGATCACGACACCAAAAAACATCGGCCTGCCGACCTGTTGGCTTGCGGAGATGATAACCGATTTTCGTTCGCCATCCGTCAATGGCCGCCCCCGTTGGTGCTGTTGCTGGCCCAGTTGTCGGACAATATTATCTACAATGACAACGGCTCCATCGATGATCAGACCAAAATCGATCGCCCCGAGACTCATCAGGTTGCCAGAAATGTTTCCCTGCACCATACCTGTCAGTGCAAACAGGAATGAGAGCGGAATCGCGGTGGTCACGATGATCGCGGCCCGCCAGTTTCCGAGCAGAACTAACAAAAGCACCACAACGAATAGAGCCCCTTCAAACAGGTTTTTTTTAACCGTGGTGATAGCCCGATCAATGAGTTGCGAGCGGTCATAAATGATTTGAATTTCGACACCGCTGGGGAGTTTCGTTTGAATGTCCGCCAGCCTCGCTTTCACCCGCTCCGTCAGCTCCCTGCTATTTTGCCCTGCGAGCATCATGGTGGTACCAATGACCGTTTCACGTCCATCAATCGTGGCGGCACCGGTTCTAAATTTAGTCCCTATTTTCACTTCCGCCACATCCTTCACCCGCAGCGGTTTGATGCCCGCGCCGAATTTGACAGGGAGATTGGCTAGGTCCTCGATGTTGGCAACGCGACTCACCGATCGAATCGTGAGTTGTTGTCCTCCCCGATTGATGATGCCGCCGCCTGAATTCTCGACATTTTGCGAAACCAGTTCAGCCAATTCGTCGAACGTCATCCCGATCGCCTCGAGAGCCTCGGGTTTGGGTTGGATAACAAATTGTTTTTGGTATCCACCCGTTTCATTAATTTCTGCGATTCCCGGCACGGTGAGCAATAACGGCTTGATGAGATAAGTCTGCATTTCCCGCAACGCTATGAGTTGCTCCATCTCGGTAGGGGGCTTGTTGGTCGTGCCTTCTTTATACCGGACATTGTAATAAAGTATTTCCCCAAGACCGTCGCTGTTAGGTGCAAGCTTCGGTGAGGAGCCAACCGGCAAACGATCCAACACCCCTTGTAGCCGCTCGGTGACAAGCTGCCGGGCGCGATAGATCTCCGTTCCATCCTTGAAATTAAGCGTCACTTGCGACAACCCAAACTTGGTCACGGATCGCATGTCGTCCATCCCCGGGAGACCCGCCATCGCAAGCTCGATCGGCTGGGTCACGAGTTTCTCCGATTCTTCAGCCGCCAACGCAGCGATCTCGGTGTTAATCTGAACCTGAACCCCGGTGATATTGGGAACAGCGTCGATCGGCAGGTGCATCGCGGACCAAGTGCCCGCGATGGCAATTCCCAACGTGACCAAGAGGACAAATGCTCGATGACCCAGTGCAAATTCTAGAACGCGTTGGATCATAGTTTCCCAGTGCTTTTAGGTTCGGTTTTAGCAGTAAACGTCGCCACACCAAACTCCAGACCGGTTAACGATTGCAACTCCTGACCTGCCTCAAGTGCCTCCTGTTGGGTAGCCAATAACGCTTCGATGGCTTCCAGGTATTGCTTTTGTAATTCGACATAAGTTGCGATCGCCACCGCCCCAAGCCGGTAATGGCGATCCGCCATTGCCGCCGCCGCTCGGAATTGTTCAACAGAATCAGGTTGCCACAGCGCCATTTCTGCAAGCTTGGTTCTATAAACGGTCGATCTCTCTAGGATTTGTTTTTCAACTTCACGTTGAGAAATGTGCAAGGATGTTTCCGCTTGTTTCTGCCGGGCGGTGGCGATGTCCACACTGCCTTTCGATCCTTTCCACAACGGGATGGGTATGGAAAGCGCGACCCCGATCTGTTGCTCTCTTTCCTTCAAGGTATCCTTGGAAAGGTAAGGCCCCACCGTGAAGGATGAATAGTTTTCTTTCAGAGCCAGCGAAACCTTGAACCCTTGTTGCTCCAATTCCACCCGACGCATCTGCAACTCGAAATTGTTCGTTTGCGCCGCCTTGAGCAGGATCA
Source organism: Akkermansia muciniphila (assembly GCA_945867235.1). Classification (GTDB taxonomy): domain Bacteria; phylum Verrucomicrobiota; class Verrucomicrobiia; order Limisphaerales; family SXQI01; genus SXQI01. The sequence goes on along the minus strand of CAMBHS010000009.1, from coordinate 24,049 downwards.
CGGTTTCGGGTGCAGGATTGAAGGTCAAGCGGGTCTGTTCGACGATGACGGGTTGAGTCCAAGGTGTTCCGCGCAATTGATTCAGATTGAGCATTGCCATCTGTGCGAGTAATTCGGCCTCACCGGATTTCCGTCGGAGCGTCAGTTGTGTGGCTTCGATAATGCGCGTTTCGAGCATCGGGGTCAGACCCGCAGGTTCGCGCTGCACCAGAACTTCACGTAATTGTTGAAGTCGTTCTGCGACCTCTTTCGCCGCTGCCGCCCGCTCCTGCGCCCCTAACAGTTGGTAACTGTAAAGATGGGCGCGGGACCTCAATATTGATTTGAATTTGGAATAACCCAGTTCTGCTAGGTTGATCTGGTGGTTGGCGATCGCTTTTCTCAACTCGACACGTCCTGGCCATTCGATGGGTTGACTTAAACTGACTGACCACGCGATGCCTTCATTCGCGATTCCGCTATTGCCAACGGATTTTTGCCCGAGCGTTGTGGAAAGCTCGGGGTTGTTCCAACTTCCCGTGAGTTTGCGCTCCGTTTTTGCGGCAGCGATTTCTTGTCGATAAAATTCCAACTCGGGATTTTTCTCCCATGCCTCCGCAATCAATGCTGCAAGGGCGCGCGATACGGGAGCCTCGGTGCTTTGTCCGTAGGCAGAGTCAACCCAACCTGTGAGCACTGCGACAGTCAACGAAGCGCTCCAAAAAAATGTCTTGTTCATAATCGAATCACGGTAGAGATAGGAAAAACCACGGCAGAACGGGGGCTAAAGGCGCGAGGGTGCGCTTGTAGAAACGGGGGAAGCCCTCAAGGGAAGTCGAGGACTGATCAGCAAACAGGTGAGGGAGCCCGGACAGAAACTGCGGTGCGTGTGAAAAACCTCCACGATGCTGGCAATTCTGGAGGTGCCGAAGTGCCGTCACTCGGCTGAACCTCATCTTTAAGGGGGTTCTCCGCTACGAATAAAATATCTACTACAAGGATAGGAACAAAAACCAAGGGTGCGATTTCTTGGGGGCGAAGGGAATGATACGTGACCTCCTCAACAGCACAGCAAACGGCCTCGTCACAAGGATCTCCGGATTGGGTCGAACTTTCCTCATCTGTGGAGCAACGGAGGATTTCAAATCCGGGAAGTGCCTCAATTCGGCAATGAAACGTGAGTGGCACCCAAGCCAGAGCCAGTAGCACTACGATCAGTGTTCTGATTTTTCCCACTGATAAAAAGATAACACCCAAACTAGGCTTGGCAACGTATTTCAAAAATCATGTCGGGTTCGCTCGCTGCTCGGAAGCCGGGTTAGCCACCTGCCCTGTATGAACTTTTTACACACACCTCCTCCTTAGGAAGTTCAACCTCAATTCAACAAGTGGTACCAGTTATCTCGTTGTTTTGCCTCGTAACCACAGTCTCCGATCAACCGGCGCATGTCGGCGACATCCATTTTGAATGTGGTGCCTGCCTGCGAAACGACATTCTCTTCGATCATGATACTGCCGAGGTCGTTTGCCCCATATTTCAAGGCAACCTGACCAATTTCCAAGCCTTGCGTGACCCATGAACTTTGGATGTTCGGCACGTTATCGAGATAAATCCGACTCAGAGCCTGCATCCGAAGATACTCGTGCGATCCCACCGTCGGGGCTTTCAACTTGGTGTTATCCGGTTGAAAAGTCCAAGCGATGAACGCTGTAAACCCACGGGAGGAATCTTGTTGCCGGCGCACACGATCGAGATGCTCGATCCGATCTTCCAGTGTTTCCACATGCCCAAACATCATCGTGGCGGTGGAGGCTAAACCAAGGCGATGAGCCGTATCCATGACTCCCAACCACTCGTCGCTCATCGCTTTGAGCGGGGCAATTTTTTTTCTGACTCGATCCACCAGAATCTCACCCCCTCCGCCGGGAATAGAACCGAGACCGGCTTTCACAAACTCGCGGATTATTTCTTCTACGGGTTGGGCAAAAACCTCTTGGAAATGGATGAACTCACTCGGGCTGAATCCGTGAATGTTCACATCTGGAAATTTGGATTTAATGTGCCCCAGAAGGTCAAGATACCATTGGAACGAGAGCTTGGGATGATGCCCCCCTTGCATCAAGATTTGCGTGCCCCCGAGAGCGACGGTTTCCTCAATTTTTTTCGTGATTTCATCATGCGTGATGACGTAGGCATCTGCATCCTTCTCGGTCCTGTAAAAAGCACAAAACTTGCAATACACATTGCAGACGTTCGTGTAGTTCACGTTCCGATCCACGATATAGGTGACGATTTGATTGCCTTTACCGTCGTAATCTTGAGCCTTTGCCAAACATCTGCGCCGATCCGCGAGAGCCCCCAACTCTGCGAGAGGCAAGGGGTGCAACCTTAATGCCTCAACAGGCTCAATCCGCCCACCGTCCCAAATTTTCTGGAGCAACTGATCTAAAGCCGCATCGTAAATCACTCCCTCACACTAACGCATCGCCACGACCACAACAAGCCACCGAAAAAATGGGGTTATTTACTAATCAAGAATCTCAGGAAACCGTTGTGGACAGTTTTGCTTCCACTTGACTGAACGCAGGCAACGCCGCCATGGCCTGCTTGAGCGTGCGAGCACCATGCAATGCCACGGAAACCCCCGTAGATCCGCCTCGCAGATGGACGTCGGCGTAATAAACGCCATTCACCCAACTCAAACCCAATCGTTTCATCACTTCAACCGCCAAAACTTCTTCCGTTTCCATCTGATTCCTCACAAAATAAAATACAATATATAAATGGCTTCAGCTCGAAGCCCACAGTGTGTTGATACAGGCATAGACTCCGGAGAGGGCGGTTTTGTTTCAATGTTTTTTCATATTTCTTTGGAATCAGGCAGATGTTGAAAAAACCTCGTCTAACGATTCATGGAGGGCGATCAACATTTTTTGCACCTGCGCCTTGGTGGAGCAATACGGAGGCATGATCACCAGCACATTGCCGATGGGCCGGGTGAGCACCCCCCGACGGGTAAGTGCCGCACAGACCCTGATACCCGCACGTTCCTCCAAGGCAAAGGGTTCTCGGGTTTGCCAGTCCTTCACCAGTTCCACCGCAAGCACCAAACCACATTGCCTAATATCCCCGACCTGCGGCAGTTCCCACAGGGCTTTTGATCCGGCTCGTAGTGTTTCTGCCACGATCTCCCGTTGGTGCTGTGTTGCTTTGTTCTCCAAAAGTTTCACATTGGCAAGCCCCAAGGCGCTTCCGAGGGCGTTGCCGGTAAAACTATGTCCATGAAAAAACGTCTTAAATTCGTCGTATTGTCCAAGAAATGCGTCAAAAACACGTTGTGTTGTCAAGGTTGCCGCCATCGGCAGATACCCTCCCGTTAATCCCTTTGCCAGAACCAGAAAATCGGGCTGAACCCCAGCGGCATGGGAGGCGAACCAATGGGGGACCCCATCATTCGACTTCGGCTCCGTCGCCCTGCCGAAGCCTGTCATGACTTCATCCGCAATGAGTTGAGTGCCTTGGGATTTAAGAATTTTGCTGATTCTTTCCAACCAACCTTCCGGCTGGGGAATCATCCCTGCCGCCCCTTGCAGTCCGGGTTCGACTACCATGGCGGCGTAAGGCTCCCCTTGGGTCATTTTTTTGGCACACGCTTTTTCCACCTGTTCCACACACTCCCAATGACAGACTCGATAACTTCGTGCATCGGCACGATCCGGTTTGGCACGATTATAGGGACACCGATAGCAGTAAGGACTCATCACGTAATCCTTCGGAAACAGCATTCCTTCGTAACTTTTGTGGAATAAATCAATCTGTCCAAGGCTCACGGCTCCGAGGGTGTCCCCGTGGTAGGCTCCCTCCAACGACAAGAATCGGGGTGTCTCAGCCAAGCCACTTCGTTTGGCAAATTGATACGCCTGCTTCAGCGCGACTTCCATTGCCGTCGAACCGTCGTCCGAATAAAAAACCTTGGTTAACGCCGCCTGCTCGCCGACGGATTGGGCTAGATTCGCAGGGTTTGCTAATCGCACTAATTCCCCGGCTAATTGTGCGGCGGGTTCATTAGAGAGACCAAGAAACGAGGAGTGAGCGATTTTGTGAACTTGTTCCTGCAAGGCCTGATCCAGAACGGGATGGCGATGCCCGTGTAAATTGGTCCAGATCGATGAATTCGCATCGAGATAGGTGTTGCCATGGGCGTCATGCAGACAAGCACCCTCGCCAGAAGTGATCACGATGGGCTCCTGCCCTAACCATTCCTGCATCTGGGTGAAAGGATGCCAAACATGGGTTCGATCTAACTCTGCAAGAGGATGCATACGAATGCACACCCTACTGTCCCCAGCCCATCCGGCAAAACAATTGTCGCTTGCACAAGGTGTGCTGGGTCGGCTGATTCATCGGGTTTTGTGTCTTTTTCCTAGAATCCTCACATTGCGCCGGGTCATGCCGTGATCTCCCGGAGGGTCAATCCCTCTTCCGGCGGCGGATCGCGTCCTGCATCTGCCGCAACGTCACTTGCGGGTCATGCGCGCTCATAGATCGGAATCGCTTCCCGCCGCACCGCCGCTTCAATGTATTTGTTGAGGCGCGAACAAAAATCCACCTTGCGACCGATGATGGCGGCCAGTGCCTCGCCATAGCCGAAGTAACGAAACCCCACCCCCTTCAACGCGTCCGGTTCGAACTCCGCCAGCACGTCCACGTCGCTGCGTGCCGGATCGAAGTCATCGCGCAACACCGAACCGAACAGGCTCATCTTGCGGATGCCCCGAGCACGGCAGAACTCCGCGATCTTCTCGCGGTCAATCTGGATCGGCAAATCGGCGACGCTCATGGCATGAACCATCACGCAAAACCCATTTTCGTGCAATCCTCATTCCGCCCGGCTTCAGGCGTGCGGCATTTGCGCCGCTTTAAGAAGCGATGTTCCGATGCGCGTGGAGAAACAGACGTCGTTCGGAGTGCGTTTGGCGAAGCGGCGTAAACGCCGCGCGCCAGCTTACTCCTCCTCGGCTTCGGTGCTGCGCCCGAGGCGGTATTTGATGTCGTAGTTCAGGATAAAATCCAACTCCTCCTCCGTGAACCCATAGTGCCGCGCGAGCAATGTGTCGATTTTCATCGTCATTACTTTTCTGCAAGCGCGAACTGTATTTCGCGCGTGCGATCCACTACTTTCGAAGCGTCGAGCACTTCGAAGCGCACGATGCCGCCGTCATATCCGAAATCGGCGATGACGCCGGGACGAACCTCATCGCTTTCACGAATGCGAGCCTCACGGAGTGTAATCGTGAGCGTGTCAGTTTGCGGATCGTATTCCACTTTCATAGCGTTTCCTTCGGCAGATATTTTTTCAATTTCGATGTCTTGTAAAGCGTGACCACGACAATTTCGTGTGCCGTCTCTTCAATGACCGCCCGCAAGAGCATCGTCTCACCGGTTACTGTATCAGAATAAACTCGGCTCACAATCTCGCGTGGTGGGCGTGCCGGTTCACTGAGCATGGGTTGGCGAATCGTTGCCTCCGCTTCGGCGCGAGGAATCTCACGCACCACTAGATTGCCTTCGGCGTGCGGTGAAAAACGGATTGGTTTCATTCTCCCTCACTTCGCATGTTGCGGCCGAGGCGGTATTTGATGTCGTAGTTCAGGATGAAATCCAACTCCTCCGCCGTGAACCCGTAGTGCCCCGCCAGCACCGTGTCGATTTCATCGAGGATGGGTTTGGACTTCACGCAGCCACGACTTCCACGCGGGGTGCGAAACCAAGCTCGCGGAGCACCGCTTCGCAGTCTTCCCACGACAGCCCGAAAGCACGGACATCCGCAACCCCAAGACGGGCGATCACGAATGAAATCGTCTTCGCATCGCGTTCGTCAAGCTCACCGTCCATCAAGGCGTTCTTGGCCCAGTCCACCAACTGCGCGGGCGTCATCTCGTGATGAAGATACGCGGCAATCTGGTCGGCGACCGTTTGTTTCGTAATAGTTATGGTGTCATCCTATGCTTTCAGGTGACCTTTATCTACCGGGAATTTCTCATTGCCCAGCATGAATTTACACGACCTGAATGCACGACGGTTGGCAAAACGATGCGGACTGGATTATTCTTGCCACCATGTCGTTACTCAAAACATGGATGCGCTATTCCATGTCCCTGCTGCTAGGGATGTTTCTTTTGCACCTTCCCGCCGCGTTGCATGCAGACTCTGCCCCGGTTCGCCATGAGCTTACGTTGGATCACTATTGGAGGATCACCATGCCGAATGGAATGCGTTTTGATACTTCAGGACTCGCGATGAATGGTCGCGGCGAATTATTCACAGTTCACGACCGGAATCCCGAGGTGTGGCAGATACACCTTCCCAAACTTGGGGACGGCGTTGACCCGCATGTTGCTCGCGTGGAGATGTTGACGAATAGTTTTACGCCCCTGCAACTCTTCGGCTTCATCAAGGAGAAAAAAGATCGCTATGACACCGAAGGGGTCAGCTTCGATAAGCAGGGGTGGATCTATAGTTGCGAGGAAGCCAACCGTTGGATTTTAAGGTTCAACCCAGACCGTGGAATCGTTGAACGACTTCCCATCGATTGGTCCCCCGTCAGCCGGTATTTTAGCAGTGACCCGAATTCCTCCTTCGAAGGTCTCGCCGTGGGGAACGATAATCTTCTCTACGTGGCGAACGAACGTGACTCAGCCCGCATCATGGTCGTCGATCTAGGCACTTTCAAAGTCATCGACAACTTCAAGGTTTCCCCGAAGGGAATAAACTTTGGAATTCTCCATTATTCTGATCTTGCTTGGCATTGCGGCTTTCTCTACGTCCTCTGTCGTCACCAACAAGTGGTCTTGAAGGTTGAACCCCGCACCCACCAAGTTACCGCCGAATACCATTACAAGAAGATTGAAAACACACCCGAACACCGTTACAATAAATCTTACCCCACGGGGGTCGTGGAGGGGTTGTCCGTGGATAACCACTACATCTGGTTGATAACCGACAACAATTGTGAAGTTCGCAAACAGGATTCGAAGGATCGGCGTCCAACCCTCTTTCGTTGCCTCAAAATGGATGCGGTCTCTGACTGAGACCAACCCACCCCCAGCATTCTTCGAGTTCATGCAACCTAAATACACAAACCTGATTCGGTTCATCGCGGTGATCATTATCGCGGGGTGGGCTATCACCCGTATTTTCTGGATGCGCCATGAAAACTCGTCGGAACCCGGGAAACAATTGAATCAACCATCCCAATCGACCTACGACTTGGATGGCAATGCCGTGGACCCTTTAGCCAACAGCACGGGGCGTTGCGTTGTGCTTATTTTCATCAAAACTGATTGTCCAATTTCCAATCGGTATGCGCCGGAAATCAGGCGATTGCATGATGACTACGCGGCAAGGGGGATGACGGTTTGGGTGGTTTATCCCGACGCAGAGTCCTCGGACAAAGAACTTTTAAAACATCAGTTAGAATTCCAACTCCCCTCCCGTGCCCTGCGTGATCCTGCCCAAAAACTGGTCGCCCTGAGCCAGGCGAAGGTCACTCCCGAGGCTGCCGTATTTATTCCCGGCAAAGGACTCGTTTACCACGGGCGCATTGACAATCGTCATGTAGATTTCGGAAGCTCCCGTCCGGAAGCGACAGAAAATACCCTGCGACAGGTGCTTGGACAAATTGACAAGGGCGAACAGGTCACCATTGCCAGCACTCGTGCTGTGGGTTGTTATATTGCACCGATCCGATGACAAAAAATAAGAACACAAATTCAACCCATTCGAGCGGTCAAGGAAACCGACCGCCAGCAAAGCCGCTGCCGATCAAAGTCCTTGTCATCGCGTTTGTGGTCATGGGAACTGCCGCAATTGCCGGTTATGTTCTCAACAAAAAACCAACGCCGAAGGTTGCGATCGCCGACGCATACATTCCCCATCCTGCCGGATCGCTCACCTTCACCAAGGATGTCGCCCCGATCATTTTCAACAAATGCTCCCACTGCCATCGCCCGGGTCAATCGGGTCCATTTTCTTTACTGACTTTTAACGATCTTAAACAGCGCCCCCAATCCATTCGAGAGGTTCTCGATTCTGGGTTCATGCCGCCGTGGCTTCCTTCCCCGGGCTATGCCGCCTTTGTCGATGATCGGTCCTTGTCGGTCGCACAGCGAGGAGTGCTTCTGCAATGGCTGACGGAAGGCTCGAAGGAAGGTTCGCCTGAAGCCCTGCCTCCCTTGCCTCAGTGGTCCGACGATTGGGAGTTAGGTCCCCCCGATTTAATTGTCAGCCTGCCCTCGGCGTTTCAACTTCCGGCTGACGGTAAGGATATTTATCGTAACTTTGTGGTTCCGATTCCTGGATTGGAAAACAGGTATGTTCGAGCGGTGGAATTTCATCCCGGCAACCCCAAAGTGGTTCATCACGCCTTCGTTGAAATCGATGCCACGCGACAATCCCGTTATCTCACAGGCGATTCGCAACCGCCGGGTTTTGATGGGATGGAACTTCCACCCAGCGTCCATATGCCCATGGGGCAAACTCTAGGCTGGCAGCCTGGCAAACCGGCGATGCAATCCCCCGATGGGCTTTCTTGGATGTTGGAAAAACGTTCCGACCTCGTTCTCCAACTTCATCTCCATCCTTCAGGGAAACCGGAAGCCGTCCTGCCTTCCGTAGGGTTTTATTTTACGGATCGTCCGCCCACGAACACGCCCTACCTCCTCAAATTAGCCCGATACACGATCGACATAGCACCGGGCCAAAAGGACTACACCATCACCAACAGTTATATTTTGCCGGTGGATGTGGATCTCCTGCGCATCAATCCTCACACTCATTACTTAGGCAAAAAACTCGAAGGCTGGGCAGTCCTCCCCGACGGGATTCAGAAAGATTTACTGCTCATCAAGAATTGGGATTTTAACTGGCAAGGGGATTACGCGTATCAGAATCCCATCTTTTTGCCCAAAGGAACCACCCTCTTCATGCGCTTCAGTTTCGACAACTCTGCGGAGAATATTCATAACCCGAACCAACCTCCTAAGCGCGTTCGTTACGGATTGCAAACGACGGATGAAATGGGCGAGTTGTGGTTTCAAGTCCTTCCCCGCAACCGCAGTGACCTCGCCCCACTCTCGAACGATTACCTTATCAAATTCACCCATGATTCCGCAGAGTCAATCCGACTGCGCTTGCAAACGGATCCCCTCGACGCCGAGTCCCATGCGAAATTAGGCAGTGCCCTATTCGTTCTCGGTCGCATTGATGAAGCGGTGCAACATTTGCGAACTGCCATCAGCATCAAGCCCTCCGATCCTGTGGCTCACAGTCAACTCGGTTCGATCTACCTGCGTCAAAAATTACTGCCACAGGCACGCACCGAATTTGAGGCGGCACTAAAAACCAATCCTTTAGATTACGAGGCCTACGGAAATATCGGTCTCATTTGCATGGGGATTCGCAGCTACGCGGAGGCAGAAGTATTTTTTGAAAAAGCCTTGGAAATAAATCCAGAGGACACCGTGGCTCGATCCAATCTGAACGCCATCCGCAAGGCACGAGCGGATCAACGGTGACCCTCACCGACCGGAACGCGGGAAAGTGGCGGGAGTGGCGGGGCTCGAACCCGTAACCTCTGCCGTGACAGGGCAGCGCTCTAACCAATTGAGCTACACCCCCGCGTTTGGGGAGCAGAAAGTATTCAAAACTCTCGGATGGGTCAACAGAATTCCCTGATATTTTTGGGGATTTGCTGATGAACTCCGCCCGTTAACCCCCTGGCTTGGAACGGGAAATTGCCGCATCAAATCATGGAGTGTGCAAGCGACTCCTGAAAACAAAAAAAGGATCAGGAACGCGGGTCGCTCCTGATCCTGATGTGAAAACTGGATTATTCTCCGAGGATTTTGAACACGCGGCTTTGTGAAGCCCGTTTTCGCTGGCCCTCGTCGAGAATCTTTTTGCGCAGACGCAAATAATGAGGAGTGGCTTCGACATACTCATCGGAACCAATATATTCGAGCGAGCGTTCGAGAGACAACTTGAGAGGTGCATCGAGTTGGACGCCTTTACCATCTCCTTGCGACCGCATATTGGTCAGCCGTTTGGATTTGCAGGGATTGACGGGGATGTCAGTTTCGCGAGCATTCTCACCGACGATCATTCCAATGTAAATCTGGTCACCGGGTTCCACCATGAGGCGACCGCGTTCTTGCGTCGCGCAAAGGGCGTAGGCAGTCGCTTCACCGGCCTCCATACTCACGAGAGACCCGTTCTTTCTCGCTGCAATCTCACCGCGATCAGGACCGTATTCAAAAAATAAATGACTGATCACGCCCATGCCGCGAGTCTGGTTCACCAAATCGGTCTCAAAACCGATCAAACCACGTGTCGGAATGATCGCTTCGATGGAAACCTGGTCGCCGTGGTGATCCATATTCGTGATTTCACCTTTGCGTCCCGCGAGGTTTTGCAACACATCCCCCATGGCATCCTTCGGAATTTCGAGATACAGTTTTTCCAAGGGTTCGAGCAGGTTGCCATCCGCATCCCTGCGATAAAGCACTTCGGGACGGGAAACCAGCACCTCATGACCCTCGCGGCGCATCTGCTCCACAAGAATCGCAATCTGCATTTCGCCTCTCCCTGACACTTCAAATATGTTCGGTGCCGCCGTATCTGCAATGCGCAAAGATACGTTCGTCCGAATTTCACGCGTCAGACGTTCCCTGATATGTCGGGCCGTCACCAATTTGCCATCCAAACCGGCTAAAGGTCCGTCATTTACCGCAAATTCCATCTGGATGGTTGGCGGATCGATCGGTTTAAAGGGTAACGGCTCGGCATCGAGACTGTCTGTGATGGTTTCACCAATAAACACATCCTCAAAACCACTGATCCCCACAATATCCCCCGCATGAGCCTCTTGGATCTCAATTCGTTTCATTCCGTCAAAATGAAACACTTTAGTGACTTTCGATTGGGATTTGCGTCCGTCCCCATGAATGCAAACGACGGGATCGCCAATTTTTACTTTGCCTCCAAGGATCTTTCCAAAAGCAATACGACCGATGTAATCGTTGTAATCCAGATTGGCGACCAGCATTTTGAAATGCACGCTGGCGAATGCACGTGGAGCCGGAATGTGTCTGATGATCGCATCAAAGAGCGGTTCCATCGTCCCACTGGCGTGATCCAATTCGGACTTGGCGAAGCCTTGTTTGGCGGACGCGTAAATCACCGGAAAATCCAACTGTTCATCCGTTGCATGCAGCGAGACGAAGAGTTCAAAAACAAGATCCAACACCTTGTGAGGAGCCACGTTGTCTCGGTCAATCTTATTGATTACCACGATGGGCTTTGCTCCAGCTTCAAGAGCTTTGCGCAATACAAAGCGGGTCTGGGCTTGGGGGCCCTCCGAAGCATCGACGACCAGCAATACCCCGTCGATCATGTTCATGATCCGCTCGACTTCGCCTCCGAAATCGGCGTGGCCGGGGGTGTCCACGATATTGACGTGGAAATTTTTATACTTGAACGCCGCATTTTTGGCTCGGATCGTGATGCCCTTCTCACGTTCCAAGTCCATTGAGTCCATCATGCGCTCTTCGGTCGCTTGGTTCGCGCGGAAAGTGCCCGATTGCTTGAGTAAGCAATCTACTAATGTGGTTTTTCCATGATCAACGTGCGCGATAATGGCGATATTTCGAATGTGCTCCATAAGGTCCAATTTCAACTAATCAGCCTTCCATCGTGGCTCTACCTATGTAAAAGTCAATCCGAATCCAACGGGCAAAAGGTCTCCCCTTTGTGGAATGGTCTCGCAGCGAATTTCCACCGAGGGGAACTCAGTCAGGAAAAAACTCACGAGCGCATCGAATCATTCGAATCTGATGGATTAAAATGGAACGTCATCGCTGGGGATATTGGGTCCTGCTGAATCCTTGGTTGGTTTTGGATAGGACTTGCGCGCCGCAGGTTTTTTAACTGCCGTGCGGCGTTTTCCAACGGTGGATTTGGAACCGGCTTCGCGTGGAGCGAATTCAAATCCCACCTTGTGATTTTCACCAACGACCAAAAAGGCGGAGAATGGGCGGCCTTTTTTCGAAATAAATTTTTGCAACAAATCCGTTTTGCGATCCGTCAGCAGTTTCGTGACCTGTGCCCGTTCTATGGCGCGTTGCAAAATAATTTTACCGGTTCGAAAATCGCATGACTTGGTGGGACCGGTGGAATTTTGGCACATATAGTGCATTCCATTCTCGTAAACTTGTCCGCTACATTTTGGACATTTGCCGAGTGTTTCTAGTCCCGTAAAATCAACTTCCGCATCGCTCTCAGAACTCGATTGACCGAAATCAAACTCCGCCTTCCCCTCGGGCGTTAGCTTTATCAGTGCCGCAAAGGGACGTCCCATTTTGCTTTTAAACCCTTGGAGCGGGCCTACCTTTTTCTCTCGAAGCAGTTCCTCAACCTCGCTCACTTCAATCTGGCGGCTGGCCACGATTTTCCACAGTGAGAATTCGCAAGCGGTGCACTGATATTTTTTGTAGGTTTCCTTCATCTGCCCATTGCATTTAGGGCACGGAGTGGACAGGTTGGAATAATCCCCCGGAACCGTATCGCTTTCGTATTGCTTTGTCTTGGCGACAATAGACTGCGTCATTTCCGCGATCTGCTGCATGAACTCAGTGCGACCCAACTGACCGCGCTCCATCTGCTTCAACTTAAACTCCCAGTTCCCTGTGAGTTCAGGGGAACAAAGCTCGGGGATGCCAAGACCCCGGAGGAGAGTGATCAAGGTGATTCCTTTTGCGGTGGCCTGGAGATCGCGCGCCACTCGCTGCACATTTTGTTCGTAAATTAGACCTTCGATGATGGCAGCTCGGGTCGCGGGAGTCCCCAATCCTTTGGCTCCCATCGCGTCTCGGAGTTCCTCATCTTCAACAAGTTTTCCGGCTCCTTCCATCGCTCCCAGGAGGGTTGCCTCCGTGAAACGCGCGGGAGGCTTGGTGTGCAATCCCACCACATCGACCTCGTTCGTGGACACCGTTTCGTTCGGTTCCACTCTCGTGAGCATCGGGGTATCCTCCTGCTGAGCCTCACGCCCATAAACCCCCAACCAACCGGCATTGATCATGACCTTACCTTCGCTTTTGAAGGGTTCGTTCACCACGCGAGTGATGCGAGTCGTTACTAAAAATTCTGCCGCAGGATAGAACACGGCCAGAAACCGGCGCGTGACTAAATCGTAAATTTTCGCCTCGTCTGGACCGAGGTTTTTAGGAGCCATTTGGGTTGGAATAATGGCGAAGTGATCCGATATTTTGGCGTTGTTGAACACCCGCTTGTTAGGGCGCACCCAGCCCTGCTTCAGGATGTGATCCGCAAAGCTGCCGTAAGGGGTATCCCTCAATGTGTCCATGACCAGCTTGACGGTATCAACGTAATCCTCAGGCAACGCTTTGGCATCAGTTCTGGGGTAGGTCAGCACCTTGTGCTTTTCATAAAGTGCCTGGGCGATCTGCAAGGTGCGGCGAGCAGGATAACCGAACCGAGAATTCCCTTCGCGCTGCAAACTGGTGAGGTCAAACAACAAAGGGGAAAGCTGGGTCGTGGGCTTGCTTTCCTCGGTCACAACTCCCGGTTGACCCAAGCATTTCGAACGAACTAAATCCGCCTGTTCTTTCGACCAAACTCGTTCGGCCTTGAGTTGGTCATCAGGTTCCTTGGAGGTTTTGTCCTTCGAATATTTTTCGTCAAACAACCGACCGGAATACTCTCCTGCCTTGGCTCCAAACGTTCCATGAATTTCCCAATAGTCGCGGGAAACAAATTTTTTGATCCGTTCCTCACGCTCAACCAAAATGGCGAGGGTCGGTGTCTGCACCCGCCCCACAGTGGTCAATTGGAACCCTCCACTTTTGGAGTTGAAGGCCGTCATGGCTCGTGTGCCATTGATCCCCACAAGCCAGTCTGACTCGCTACGACAGGTGGCTGCATCGGCCAAAGGCCTCATGGACACATCATCACGCAGTTGGTTGAACCCGTCGCGGATCGCTGCGGGGGTCATGGATTGGAGCCACAGCCGTTGGATGGTTTTATTCGATTTCGTATGCTGGACGATATGTCGAAAAATTAATTCTCCTTCGCGGCCGGCGTCGCAAGCATTGATCAAAAGATCGACGTCCGGTCGTTTGATAAGCTTGGTCAGTGTTCGAAGGCGATCCAACGATTTTTCGATGGGAAGCAAATCAAAATAAGGCGGGATGACGGGTAAATGGGCAAAAGTCCACTTGCCGCGCTTCACCTCGAATGCCTCCGGAGCCCCGATGGTGAGCAAATGTCCAACTGCCGACGAGATAACGAAACGATCACTTTCAAAGTAATCATCGTGTTTATCAAACCCGCCCAAGGCTTTCGCTATGTCGGTGGCGACAGAGGGTTTCTCTGCTATTATAAGTGCTTTTCCCATGGCTTTTACGCAACTACGTTCGTAACCCTTATCCTCGATCTTGCGAGCGTGCAAGAGCCGTGACGTTGGACAAAAGCTTAATAAGAGTCAAAGTCTGAGTTTGGAACCCGCCTATTTTGATCTCATTTCTCAAACCTTTTCACTTCGGTAAGATGCAGGTTTACGGAATTTATTGCCGGTTCGGATTATATTCGAGTCGTATGATCTGCGTGTCTTTATTGTTGTTCCAGGCAGTTCCGTTTTCGAGAATATAAAGACAGCCATCCGGGCCGAGTTCTATATCCATCGGTCTTTTAAAGGTCATGTTTTCGCAAAACCGTTCCATCCATAGAGTCCCATCCGGTTTTTTTGCGATGCGGTTGTCTCGGTCGAGATGGACCGCGATGATCCAGTGGCGCGACCATTCATAGATGAACAATGTGTGGTCAAACTCTTTGGGTAACTTGTGAGGTGAATTTAATTTGGGATTGAAATAGTAAACAGGCCCCGCCATCGCTGTGCGCCCTCCGGTTGCCACCGCAGGGAACTTCGTGGAGGCTCCGTAGGGATACCAGATGAATGCGGACTGAGCCTGTGGCAGTTCCTTGGGTCCGGTGTTGTGGATGGATAAATTGACGGGTGTCAGGGTTTCAAATGGCGTCGAGGATTTCTTAGTCTCGAAGTCATATTGGCGGTAGGCTTTGTTATCCCCAGCAAAATGAGGCCAACCGAAATTTCCTGGAAGCCTGGCTTGGTTAATTTCGTCAAATCCAGCAGGTCCCCTTTCAGGATTGGGTCCGCCCGCATCCGGTCCCACCTCGCCCCAATACAAGTATCCTGTCCTCGGATCGATGGAGATGCGGAAGGGATTGCGGTTGCCCATGGTGTAAATCTCCGGGCGCGTTTTAGGCGTGCCGACGGGAAACAGGTTCCCTTTTGGAATCCTGACGCCCCCGTCAGCCTTGGGTTGGATTCGCAGGATTTTACCCCGTAAATCATTGGCGTTGGCGGCAGATTTTTGCGCGTTCCACGGCCCGCGTCCGGGACGCTCGTCAATCGGGGAGAACCCGTCGGATTCGCCGGGGTGTGTGTCGTCCCCAGTGGCGATGTAAAGATTGCCGCGTGCATCAAAGGCGAGCGAGCCGGCGGAGTGGCAGCATTGCTCACGCTGCTTGGGGATGCTCATCAAAATTTTCTGCGAAGGTAAATCTAATGTGTCCCCTTTCAACGTGAACCGTGACACAAAATTGGTTCCGATCTTTTTCCCGTCCGTGCTTTTGTATGTCACTGGATCGGAGTGGAAGAGATAGATATGCCCGTTTTTTAGAAAACTAGGATCCAAAGTTATCCCCAGAAGTCCATCCTCCAACTCGGTGAATACAGGCAGTTTTCCAATGATGGTGGTCGTTTGAGTGGTGGGCTTCCAGACTTTGATGATTCCGGCACGTTCGACAAAATAGACCCGTCCATCGCCAGCCACAGCCAACTCCATCGCATCCACGACGGTGTCCTCAAATTTGCCATCCCCATCGAGATCGCGATCACCATCCAGCACTACTTTGCGAAATTGTCCCTCGCTCTTCGCAACCGCTGGCACCGTTTTTTCCTCAGCCCACACACTCGATGACCCAATGAATCCCGTGTAGGTGGCGAGCAAAATAATGATGATAAAACAGCGTGACATCTTGGGATGAAAATCGAAACGCCACCGAAACGCACGAGGTTTTTTCGGATCAATGCGAAAACCCTAGCGGCAGCCCAAGAGTCATTGCAGTAACTCAGTCGGAGCCACCTGAATTTTATCGAATATCTCGTCAGGAATCGTTACGGAAGCCATTTTTCCATCAATCGCATGCGAAACACAGACGACCGTTAATCGTCCGACTGCCACCTCAACGCGATTCTCGCCATCAATTTTTGTGAATCGGAAAATGTAACTTAAAACTTTGGGGCGTTTTTCAGCCACCAGAATTCGGATCTCCAATAGATCTTCAAAACGTAGAGGCTTTTTGTAATCGCACTCAGCGTGAACTCGGGGAAAACCGAGGGGGGGATCGTATTGGCTTAGGATGACCGAAAAACCTAGGGATCGATAAAATCCGTGTTCCGCCGTTTCCATAAACCGGAAGAAGTTGGAGAAATGGACAATCCCCGCCATGTCTGTTTCAGAGAATTCCACCCGACGATTGACGATGTATTCGAAGGACATGGCGATAAATCAACCACAACTGACCCGCGATAGGAAAGGCTTAAGCATGGATCAGGAAAGTTTGTGGCATTGGATAGGCAGGGATTGCAGGAGGTTTTTAGTGAAAGTCCCCAGATCGAACTGCGTTGTGGCAGCGTGCCGTGCGGCGCGCGCAAACTCGAGGCGTCGATCCGCATTGCCCAGCAACTCAGCGAGTCCGTTGGCGAGGGCTTGTGGGTCGCCTGGCTCGATAATTATACCCGCTTGGGATGCTGCGATCAGTTCTGGAAATGCAGCGTGCCGGGGTTGAACGACGGGAATCCCTGCAGCCCAAGCCTCCAAAAGGTAAAGACCAAAGGCCTCTCCATAGAGGGCGGGGACTGAGAAAACAGTGAGGCTCTCGAAGAATTTTTTCTTCTCACTTTTATCCAAGTTGGGATGCCATTCGACGCTTCCCGACAGCCCTGCGGTGCAGAGCCGTTGCTTTAATCCTTCCACGTAAGCCTGGTCGGAGGGTCCCAATCCGCCTCCAATCTTGAGTCGCACTCCGGAGAATTCCTTGCGCGATTTCAGCCGAATAAAGGCGTCCACCAGCGTCCCTAATCCTTTCTCCTTGCACATGCGGGCAAAAAAACCAATTACAGGCGGTTGCGGTAAAGCACTGGCAGGGCTGAATGCCGACGAATCGATGCCGTTAAAAACGATGCGGATTTTATCCGCCGGTATTTTCAGGCGGCGACCCATCAGATCTCCAAAATAGCGGCTCGGCGCAATGAACAGGTCCACCTCCAAGGCGCGCTCAGCAAGGGTGTCCCAAGTGCGATCCCGATGCGATGAAGGTAGGGCGTCGAGAAATGAAGCTTCCCCTTGGAGCATGCAGACCACAGGAATCTTGAGACGTTTCTTGAGGGATCGAACGGTTCCGGTGAGCAAGGCGTTGGACAGAAAAATGACATCTGGTTTTTCATGAATCTCAAGCCAATCCACCAGTTCCTCCAAATCCTTGTGCTGAAGCCCACTCTCTCCACGCAGCATGGAAAGGGTGATTTCCCCCAAATCGTCGGCTCTGGTTTTAGCGGCGCGACCGGCCGCCCATTTCAATAACGAAGGCGAAGCCATGGCTTTCCGTAGCCAAAGGGGAGCCTTGGAAAATAAGGGAATTTTCTGCTCTAGGTATACGTTGATGCCGCTGAAGAAAATGGGTGTTCCCTGGCTTTGATCCGCATCCTCCAAAGTCATGGGCAGATACAGGGGCACCATCGTGACCTGGTGACCTAGACGCCGCAACTCTCCCACTAGGGCATTGTCTCGGAAACAATTCCCGCAATACATCCCGCCAGCTCCCGGTGTGATTTGAACAATCCTCATCGCAGTCCTATCAGATGGGGTGGTTCAGAAGTCCTCATTCAGACTGCTCCGGAAATGACTTCAGCCGCGCTTTTCGGATGGCCATACGGGAGAGCCGAAGGCAACTCGCAAAACTCGCCCACCGCTGTGAACAGCTTTGTAAAATCTTTATTCACATCCCCTGAGAGGCAGTCGGTGATGTCATCAGCTAATTCCGGGTATTTATCCGTGACAAGCCGGAAACTGAAATTCTGATTGTAAAACGCATAGACAAGTCGGCGCATGTTTTCGATTCCTTGCCGCAGGCTTGCCCCATATTCAGCAAACTGTGTTGATGAATAATCGCCCGATTTCAAGGCTTCATGAATAGCATCCGCCGCCATCACGCCTCCTTTTAAAGCCAGCAAAACACCGGAGGAAAAGACCGGATCAAGAAAACAAAAAGCATCTCCCGCCAGCAACAGACCATCCTCAGCGCAATGTTTCGAATGATAAGAATACTCTCCCGTGATGTAATACTCCCCCAATGATTGACCGTTCGACAGGTGTGATTTGATCCATGCATTTTGCTCGATCTCACGATCAAACATTTCCTTGGGATCCTTGATGCCTTCGCGCGATAAATATTTTCCCTCGGCCACCACACCGACACTGACGATGTCGTTTTGCAACGGGATGTACCAGAACCATCCTTTCTCGGGAACGAATGCCACCGTGGTTCCTCCTTCGTCAATCCCCTCATCCCTTTTGGCTCCCTTGTAATAAGTCCAAACAGCCAACTTGTTCAGGTAAGGGTCACCCATGCGCCACCGATTTCGAAGTGTGGAAAACGCATCGCGACCCGTGCAATCAATCGTCATGGGAGCGCGAAACTCGCGCATGATTCCGTCCTCACCCTGAGCCACAACGCCCACCACACGTTGCCCCTCCCGCAGGAGTTCGCGCACGGGGGTCAGCTCGTGGACGACAGCCCCTTTTTCACGAGCGTTATCCAGCAACATGAGATCGAAATCCGCACGGGTCACCTGCCAGGTTTGAGCGACTTCGGGCGCATACCGATTAAAAAAATAAAAGGGTTGCGAGGCTTTTCCTGAAGGAGAAACAAACTGCACGCTGTATTTCTTTACAAAACAACTGGTGCGCATTTTTTCAATCATCCCCAATCGTTGCAACGGGTGGAAAGTGAATGGCAGGAGCGATTCGCCCACATGGTAACGTGGAAACTTATCGCGTTCCAACACCACCACGCGCCTCCCTTTTTCAGCCAGTATCGTTGCGGCAGCCGCTCCCGCTGGGCCGCCCCCCATCACCACCACGTCAAAATGCTCGACGCTTTTCATAGCTGTGTTTCGGCTGACACGGCAGGGCGCGCGGGTAAAATTTCTACAATCTCAGCCAAAGATCGCTGGTCGTCGTTAAATAATGTATTGCGCCGACCAAAAAGAATTTGTGGTTTGGCAAGGCACAGGACGCTGTTCATAAAGTCATCGGAAAACAAACGGAGGTAGGCTTTCGGTTTGCTGGAATGCTTTATTTTATGCTCATCCAATAATTGGCCAAATGGGAGATGTTCCTCCAGCACGGCTCGTCGGGCAACGGGGGGAAGCAACGCGAGGTCGATCTTAATTGCACCAAACTCCACGGGGATTTCGTCCTCGCCCGAAAAGAGCAGAACTTCCCTGAAATAAAAATCTCCGCGCTCATAGCGACTCAGAACCTCCAGGCGGATCGGGCCCCCGTAGAATTTCGCCAAGGTCGGGGTCATGTCGCGTTCATGCACCAAAAGTGATCGTGCTGGTTGCGGAAGTTCATTCGCAGGAATCGCGTCGATGTGGGGCAGACGCCGCGATGCCTGGATGTAAAACTCATCCAACGGATAGGCGATCGGTAGGATCCGGCCTTCGGCATTCAAAAGGATGGAACTGGCTTCAGGCATACCGGGCGTTCTTGTGTTCAGCGAGGAAGAATTCGTGCAATAACCGGTCGATCTGCAACAGAGCATCCCGATTGATTGAAATGATATCCTCCTGAACCGTCAGGAAGCCCCAATCCTTCAGCGTCTGCAATGGCTGGGCAAACCGCGTTAAAACATCGGTCGCGAATTTCTGGTTGAAATAAGAAATGCTCACGCTCCCCAGTTTAAGTTGCAAAACAAACTCACGGATCAACCGCTCATCATCCGTGGCCGTGAGTGCTCGATGCACGGGTAACGCGCCTTCCTGCAGGCGGGCCACGTAGGGGTCAAAATCGTGCTGGTTCTGATAGTGAACTCCATTGATATGACCGAATGATGCAACCCCCAACGAGAGGAGATCCGCTCCAGCCCACAACCGGTCGCGATAAACAAACTGGGTCTTTTTCTTGTCCTTCACCGCTGTGTAGGCGCTGCTGACGGTGTAGCCGACCTTCTCCAACTCCACGAATGCGTAGGCAACCCAATTCCGTTTGGTCTCCCAATCCGCCACCGGAGCCTCCAGTTTTCCCTCCGCCTTCATCTGCTTATAGATCGTCGTGTTGTAGGGAATTTCCATCTGGTAAATCGTCACGCTGTCCGGGGACATTTCGATTGTTTTGCGGACATTTTCGCGCCAGTTGGCATCGGTCTCCTCCACCATCCCTGCGATCAAATCAATGTTGATCTGCGGGAAACCTACCTCCCTCGCATACCCATACGCACGGGCGATCTCCTTGCTCAAATGGGCGCGACCATTGATCTCCAAAATATGATCATCGAAATTTTCAACCCCTAGACTGAGGCGCGTCACCCCGATCTCGCGAAGGGCTTTTAATTTGTGGTCGGTCAACGTCCCGGGTTCGCATTCAAAGGTCACCTCCTCGGCCTCATCCCAAGGCAACAATGCCTTCATCCCGTCCGTCAGCATGCGCAGTTGATCCACCGACAGATAGGATGGCGTGCCCCCTCCAAAATAAATGAACTTGGGTTTGCGACCGCCAATGAAGTTTTTTGCCGCGTAGATCCCCAGTTCCTTCAAAGCCGCATCGATATAGGATCGGATCGCCGCCGAATCCTTGTCGGTGTAAACGCGGAAATAACAAAAATGACACCGCTTGCGACAGAACGGAATATGCAGATAGATCCCCAGCGGATTGGTGACCTTCGGGGATTTCTCCACGGCATCATTGAATTCCCCCAGATTCTCCGCCTTCCAAAAGGAAAACGGTGGATAATTGGAGACAAAATAATTTCCTACCGTGGTCTGCTTCTCGATCGCAGGAGAGTTGATCTCCGGCGCGTTAGTTAAAACAGTAGTGCTCATTGATAATTTTATTTTTTTACCACAGCCGTAAACGCATAGACGTTTCCATCCATCGCGCCGATCACGATATTCCCATTAGCCACCGCCGGGGATGCCGCGATGCCCTGACCAATCTCGTAACTCCAAACCTCCTTGCCCTCACTGAGCGACACCATGTAAAGGCTGCCATCCTCCGAGCCCACCACGATCTTGTCCCCACAAATCACCGGCGAACTGTCCACCTTGGCGCGAGTCCCGAAGGTCCACATTATTTCGCCTGTGTCCTTCTTCAAACAATGCAATCGCTTGTCGCGACCGCCAAAAATAACCCGATCCTTCGAAAGTGCTGGAGAAGAAAAATAGGGGAACGCTCGATCTCGATATTTCCACAACACTTTGCCTTCATTCAGATCGAATCCCAGAAACTCATTTTCATAATGCCCGATATAAAACCGGCCTTTTTCGAACGCTCCAGAGCCTGCGATATAAGCTCCCGCCTCCACCTCTTTGATCTTCGTTCCATCCTTCAGCGAGATGACGTGCAACAACGCATCGCACCCCCCGAACACGGTCCGATCCCCCGACACCGCCGGTGTGCCGTTGATATAATTCCCAGTTTCAAACATCCAGTTTGTGCGCCCCGTGGATGCATCCACACAATGAAGTTTGTAGTCGTAACTGCCCGCCAATATCCACGTTGATTTGCCGTCAGGCGATTTCACCCAGTTCGGTCCGCCCAAAATTTTATCGCCCGTTTCATACTTCCATAGCAGCGTGCCGTCTTGAGCTTTTAAGGCATAAAGAAACGCATCCGTGGACCCCACAAAAACAGTTCCATCCAAAACTAACGGTGAAGATTCCACCGGGCCGCCCGTCTTGAATTCCCACGCCTTTTTGCCTGTCGCCAAACTCAGCCCATACACATTGCCGTCATCAGAACCCACCACGACACGGTCTCCAACGATAGCCGCCGAAGATTTCACCGGCCCGCCTGTTTTGAAACTCCAAGCCATCACCGGTTTGTCGGACAAACTTCCCGCCGCCACACCGATCAATCCCTGCGAACCACGGAACATCGGCCAATCATCCGCTGACACCGCCCATGGGTTGCTCAACAACCCAATGAACACAGCAATTTTAATGGCAATAGTTTTCACGCAATCACATTCTTCGCACGCCGGCTAGAGAGCCAACGCCACCTTCTAAAAATGATCCAATGCCGTGCAAAACGCAACAAAAATAATACCTACACGTATTAATTACGGTTGCGTCCTTCCCAGTTCACTGTTCGCTACGGTGAAGTTCCCAGTGTTGCCAGATTGGTGCTATGGAGTCATCTAGCCGAAGATGGGAACAATTAGGCATTTTGTGAAAAAAGTCATTCATCAATCCAAAAATCCTGCGCGGTCATTACAATTCCAAACATTATTATTTTCATAAAAAAACTTGCTAAAAATTAAAAAATTAAAAAAATGAAAAAATGAAAAAATGAAAAAATGAAAAAATGAAAAAATGAAGTCGCTATTCCATCAATTAAAAACACAATTCATTATGTCAACTCGAAACGTATTTGTTCTGATTTATTTTTGTATTCATGTATTGGCTCTTAGAGCCGACCCTCCACTTCCATTGGTTTGGAATACAGGCGGTAATACTCCTTGGGTGACACAGACCTCCACCACGCATGATGGGGTGGCAGCATTCCAAAGTGGAGCCATCGTCGATTTCCAACAAAGTTGGACGGAAACATCTGTAACCGGACCTGGAATCCTTTCCTATTGGTGGAAGGTATCCTCCGAAGCTAGCTACGATCTTTTAACAATTTCGTATGACGGTTTGATTGTGAATGAAATTTCCGGGGAGGTAGATTGGGTGCAGCGAACATTGGTTATTGGAACAGGGATCCATACGATACGCTGGACATATTCCAAGGACGTAGTGGATCAGGGAGGAAAGGACAGTGCGTGGTTGGATGATGTAAATTATATTCCAGAGGCCATCCTGACAAAACCCCCTGAAATACTGACTCAACCCATCGCTACGGCCGTAAATGCAAACTCCATCGCAACCTTTAGTGTCGCCGGTTCTGGATCGAATTTAAGTTACCAATGGCGTAAAAACCTCGTGAACATTGTGGGGGCCACAAGCTCCACTTTGGTTTTAAACAATGTTCAAACAAACCAGGCGGGACTTTACTCCGTTGTGATTTCCAACTCATACGGCAATGTCACCAGCGGAGGTGCAATGCTTCAAGTCAATCGCTTGGCACAGACGATCATTTTTGGATCCCTATCTGTTCAACAATTGAATGCATCCCCAATCACACTGACTGCCTCCAGCAATAGCAAATTGCCAATTACTTACGTAAGTTCGCTGCTGAGCGTTGCCAAAATAAGTGGAGCTACGGTCACCATCTTGGCACTCGGCACCACAACGATTACTGCCTCCCAACCAGGAGATGCCGTTTACCTTCCCGCAAATAGTATCAGCCAAAAACTAATTGTAGCTGTTCCCCCGCCCATTATCACCTCTCAACCTGCGTCCATAACTGTCAACGTCACGTCTAATGCGACATTCAAAGTTACGGCGAGTGGATCGGCTCCATTGAGCTATCAATGGCGTCTTGGAGGCGTCAACATTTCTGGGGCGACAAAACCAACACTCGACCTGTTGAATGTGGCTAGCAAAAATGCAGGCAAGTATTCCGTAAGAGTCACCAACCCTGGGGGAAGTATCGATAGTGTTGAGGCTCAATTAACCGTAACACTGCCCTCGGTCGCCCCAACCATTGTGGCGCAACCCATGAACCAGTCCGTAAATCAGGG
>CAMBHS010000008.1 GCA_945867235.1 Akkermansia muciniphila | reverse complement strand
GATCTCCTAGCACTCAAGGTTGAACGACTGGAACTGAACTCACGGGATAAGGATGGAGCGCAACTCACCCTTGGATTGCAGGTAAGCGGTTTGTTTCTTACCCCCACCGAACAGCCATGAACGATAACCAAACCATTACAAAAAGGTTCCAATGGTTCCTATGCTCGGCGGTGACTTGTCTTACTACTTTGATGGGGATAGCAGAGGCGACGAATGAGGTGAAGTTCGAAAAAACTAACGAGATCACTATCAGTGTGCCTGTTGCGGTCGAACTAATACCTCCCACCGTCGTGACGAATGCTCCGGATGCACACGACTTCAGGACCTACTCCATCGTGACCACTCGAAATATATTCGCACCAAATAGGGCGATGCATACTCCTCGGGCGGTAGCACAGGCACCTAGGGTGGAGATGATTTCACTTGTAGGAATCATTAATTCGGAAAAGGGAAAACGTGCGTTTTTTGATGGTTCCTCAGCTTCATTTCGAAGTGCTGTTAAAGAACTCGACACGGTGGCAGGACTTACATTGATCTCGATTTCATCCGCCGAAGTTAATTTAACCAATAGTGTACAAAAATTGGTGTTGAAAATCGGCAGCCAATTACGCCGTGAGGAAGAAGGCGAGTGGGAAGTAACAACCGCAGGCTTACCAACAGCCAGCGTCGCATCAAGTGGCGCAAGTCAAAATTCTGACAAGACCCCAGTAGTTGAAAGTGCCGATGGCGAGAGCGATGTGCTCAAACGCCTTTTGCAAAAAAGAGAACAAGAGGAGTCCAATAATGAAAAGCGTTAACACAAATCCAAGGCTAAGCTGCCTTCTACTGCTTAGTTTACTCATGGCTGGCTCGGGTCGAGCTGCAGACATCAACACGAACAAGGTAACTCTTGATAGAGTTGAAAATTCCCTACCCAAGGCAGAAGAGGCTCCCCTTCCTTATGGAATGCTGCGCCTTAATTTCAGAAGCGCACCGCTGGAAATGGTTCTCAACTACTTGAGCGAAGCCGCCGGATTCATTATCGTTCTCGAAACCGAAATTAAAGGGAAAATTGATGCGTGGAGTAACCAACCCGTGACCCAAGAAGAAGCACTGACAATATTGAATTCCGCGTTGAGCAAAAACGGTTACGCCGCATTACGAAATGAGCGGACTCTGACGGTTGTCAGCAAAGAAGCAGCTAAAAAACGCGAAATCCCTGTGAAGAGTGGCAGTAACCCGGAAGCTATCCCTAAGACGGATGAAATGGTGACTCAAATTATTCCTGTCCACTACATCAACGCGGCACAACTGACGCAGAATTTGCAACCGTTGTTGCCAAGCGAAGCCAGCATGACTGCTAATGAAGCAGGGAACGCACTCGTGATCACCGATACGCAAGCCAGTATCAGGCGCATTGCGGAAATCATCCGCGCATTAGACACCTCTGGTTCTGAAGACACCGTGGTTCACGTATTTTCGCTAAAATATGCAGATGCGAAACAAGTCGTGACCATGCTGAAAGAGTTGTTTCCTACCCAGCAGGATTCTTCGCGCGGCGGTGCCGGTGGCGGTGGCGGACGCGGAGGAGGCGGTGGAGGTAATCCTTTTGCTGGAGGCGGCAATCCTTTTGCAGGAGGTGGAGGGCAGGGGAATAGAGGGGCCAGCAGTTCGAACACACGAGCAACCGCTGCTAGAATTGTGGTTGCCGCTGATGAGCACAGCAATTCGGTTGCCGTCAAGGCCCCTGATGATGTGATGCCAGCGATAGAAGATCTCATTGCCAAAGTAGATACCAATATTGAGGATGTGACAGAACTACGCGTGTTTCGCTTGATATATGCAGACCCCGCTGAGATGGCAACCATGCTCGAAGGTTTATTTCCTGACGAATCGAAATCCAACAACAACAATAGCCGAGGTCAGGTTCGCTTTGGTGGAGGTCAATTTGGCGGTTTTGGGAATTCAGGTGGGCAAAACAGTGGAGCCGCGACTAGTGAACGCGCTAAAAAACAAAGTAAAGTGATCACAATGCCCGATCAACGCACAGGCTCCATTGTCGTGAGCGCGGCTCGGGATCTGATGCCGCAAATCAGCCAGATGATTACCCAGCTTGACTCGAATCCGGCAAAAAAACAGAAGGTATTTGTCTATGATTTAGAAAATGCGGATCCGCAACAAGTCCAACAAGTGCTCAAAGGTCTTTTTGAGAACACTCAGTCACAAAACCGTAGAACCACGACTGGTGCGAACCAGAATAGCGCACTGACCACACGTTCTGGACAGTCACAAACTGGAACTCGAACGGGTGGTTCCTTTGGAGGCAACAATGGAGGAGGTCAAGGAGGCGGCGGAGGGGCAGGAGGCGGTGGTGGCAATTTCGGGCGTAACAACTAAGAGATATCAATTTATCCATTTATAACAGCATTCGGATCATGAGAATAAAATTTAGTTCCCCCGCCCAATTCCTTTGTGGAATCAGCCTTCTGAGCTGCTTGGTGAGTAGTACATGGGCTCAGTTTAACCAAGGCGGTAATGGTCAACGAACTGGTGGCACGGGCTCCGCTGCTCGAGAATATCCCAACAACACCCAAGTTGGTGATGCGACGATTACTGTCGATCCAGAGACCCGAAAGGTCATTGTCATCACCGATGATGAAACCAATTTACAGATCCAGGATGTATTAAAGCGTCTGGATATGCCAAGGCCACAGGTGCTGATCAAGGTGGTATTCCTGGAAATCACGCACAACAACAGTTCTGATATGGGCATCGAAGGAGGGATGAAGAAAGGGATAGGGAATGGAGCGACAGCTGTAGGAGCGAATGCGTTCGGATTATCAGGTCTAAATGGATCACCTACTAATGCGGTTGGTAATGTGTTCGGGCAAAATGTCCAAAATTTTGCACCAACGCCTCCAGGGGCAGGGTTATATCAGATTCTTGGTTCTGATTACCAAGTGACCTTACGAGCCATCGCACAAGCGGGTAAGGCAGAGGTATTGTCTCGCCCTTCCATTCTTGCTCGGAACAATCAACCTGCAACCATCAGCCTTGGCCAACAAGTTCCCCTAGTAAGCAACACCCGATTCGATGCCGTGAATGGACAAATAAACACCGTCACTTACCAAAACGTTGGGATTATACTCAGAGTTACTCCGTTCATCACATCGGATGGCATGGTGGAAATGATCATTTCACCCGAGTCCTCTCAATTGGCGGATCGTTCTCAATGGGTTCCCATTTCTGCCAATGCATTGGCACCTGTCATCAACTCGCGATTAGCAGATACCGTCGTGGTGGTTCCCGATGGTCAAACGGTCATTATAGGCGGACTTATGGATACGAAGGTGCTTGAGTCAGAAAGCAAGATTCCTTGGCTTGGGGACATTCCATGGGTCGGGGCTGCGTTCAAGCATAAACAGAAATCTAAAGTGAAAACTGAATTGATGATTTTTCTTACCCCACATGTTGTCGCGGCTCCTGTGGAACTCGCCTCGCTGACCGCTGAGGAACGCGCAAACGCGATCCTCAAACCGAAAGCAATTTCCGAAACAGAACTCGATCATTTTATCGATCGCTTACCCACCAAGGACGACAAGGCCCCAAAGGATGTGAAGCCCGTGCCCGCACCTAAAAAGTCCAATAAAAAGTAAACTTGGAAATGATGTGCGGGTTAAACGGTGGGATAAGTGTAAGGATCTCGGTAAGGTCGCGAGAGAAGCGCATTAGCAGATGGATCACCAATGATCTGTTCCTTGGTTCCATCCCAATTGATGCTTCTCCCGACCTTATAGGAGATCATCCCCAGCAATGGCAGGACAGACGAACGGTGAGCTAATTCAATCCCGGCAGCGGGATATTTTTTGTCCGTAATTGCGGTGATAAAGTCATCCCAAAGAATCTTCAAATTATGTCCGTCTGGTTGTTGAAGTTGGGAATCTTCATGCAACATTTTGTCGCTGTCTCTACTGGGATGGAAAGTCCATCCATCCTGCCACCCGATGTGCAGGGTGCCTTTGGTGCCATAAAAATAGGCTCCAATTTTGTGTTTTTCCGCGCTGTTCTCAGCAAAACGTCGGTGCTCCCAGACGCAGGTGAATTTTTCAAAATCATACACGGCCACCTGGTGATCAGGGGCATCACTGGTTTGTTCTCGATCATTTAGGACGGCAGCTCCCGCTATATGTCGTCCACCGGTGCTGTAAACTCGTTTGGGATATTTTTCATCAGTCCACATGAGGACTTGATCCAACCAATGGACCCCCCAATCACCCAGAGTTCCGTTCGCGTAATCGAGAAAATTGCGCCACCCTCCCGGGTGAAGTTTCCCATTAAATGGGCGTTTTGGAGCGGGTCCACACCAAAGATCCCAGTCCAAAGATTCGGGTGGTTCACTGTTGCGTTGGGGTTGTTCGCGGCCGCCGCCACCATGTGCGAAGATACGTACCATACCCACTTCGCCAACGGCGCCGGATTTTAAAAACTTCATGGCATTCACGTGATGGGGCCCAACCCTGCGGTGGAGTCCCACTTGCACCACTCGACCACTGTCTTGAGCCGCCTTGAGCATCGCACGACTTTCATTGACCGTGTGACCTGTGGGTTTTTCGACAAAGACATGCGAACCATACTTTAACGCGGCAATTGTTTGCAACGCATGCCAATGATCCGGGGTTGCAATGATGACAATGTCGGGTTTCTCTTTTTCCAACAGCTCGCGATAATCTTTATAACGCTTCGGCTTATCTCCACTCAGTTCATTGACCTGCTCGACAGCCACCTCGAGTGCCATCGAATCCGCATCACAAAGTGCTACTACTTCACATTGGCCCGAGGCGAGGGCTTGCTTGAGAATGTTTTTCCCCCACCAACCACTGCCAATCAGCGCAATTCGCCATTTGCGTCCGGGCTTTTGCGCGAGGATGTAGGGGGCTTGAGCGAGAAGGCTGACGGATGCAGCCGTATGGATAAAGGATCGTCGATTCATAACAAATTGAAAAAAGTCTGTTTTTTATGGGGTTGCCGCAGTTCTCAAATCCACATTGACAACTTCACCCCGCGAATTGCGGCAGAAAAGCATCCCGTTGGCCAATATGGGAGCTGTCCATGATTTCCCCCCAAGAACCTGAGCCCGCGACGTGGGTTTGAATCCACTTGGAGAAGCTGGAGCAATGATTAATTCTCCCTTTTCTCCTAGGAGGATTAACCTTCCATTCGCGATGAGCAGACCTCTCGTCCCGCTTGTGCTGTCAGACCATTTCTCCGCCCCAGTGGCGAGTTCAACACATTTAAGCAATGGTTTTTCTGTGGTGTCACCATCAATGCCATACAAGTGTTTATCGAAAAGAACAGCCGCGTTCATTTGGGTTCGCAGGACCTTGCTTTTCCAAACTAATTCCGGCTCTACACTCGCCAGCGGCTTGATCAATGCGGCCCCTTTTCCGTAACCTGATGAGATAAACAAGCGGTCACCGTCGATCACGGGGTCAGCGGCATTGACCCCGTATTGTGTTACCCATTTCATCCGCCAAACCTCCTTGCCGCTCAACGAATCGACGCCGATATAGCCTTGGCCTGACCCGAATACCACTTGGGATTTTCCACCTGTTACCCATGGAACGGGGGTGGTATATCCAGCCTCCTTGGTCGAGGATTGCCAGAGAGTTTTGCCTGTCGATTTATCCAATGCCAAGCCGGTTTCGCCGACATTCAGGATCAGCATTTTCTCGATCACGAGTGGGGCTCCGGTAAATCCCCAACTAGGCACTCTCGCGCCTGTCTCAACTTGCACATTTCGCGTCCAAAGAATTTTACCCGTGGAGGCTTGAAAGCAAAACACATCGCCCCAGCGACTGAGGGTGTAGAGGTTATCTCCATCGATCGTCGGAGTTCCAGTGGTGCCGCCTTCAAAGTATTTGTCGCCCAAGTCCGATGGATAAGTGTGCTTCCATTTTATAATTCCAGTCATGGCGTCGAGCGCGAAAACTGTGTCTGAGTTGTCGGCATTCCCCATCGTAAAAACTTTGCCATTTGAAACCACGAACGAGGAAAACCCCATCCCAACAGTTGCCTTCCAAAGAATGGTGGGCCCCCCATCAGACCATTGGTTTAACCATTTAGATTCGGGAGAAATCCCATTGCGATTCGGACCTCGCCATTGGATCCAATCCTCCGCGTGGACAGCCGAACACAAGCCGTGGCCGATAATCAATAAAAGGGCAATTATCCCTACAATTGATTGAAAGAAATTCACCCGAGGACGATGTAAAGTCATGGGGTGAATTTAGCTATAAGACCGGAAGGATGTCACCGTTATTCCATTAAGGTAACTCTGTCTCGGCGAGTATCTGCTTGTAGGAAATCCGAGCGTGTTCGTAGGCCGATTTTGCAGTGTCCAACTCATTGGCTCGGATAAATCGTTGTTTTTGTGACCAGCAACGATCCACGCCTTTCAGGCACCATTCCACGCTCCGTTTCGAAGCCCGAATTGGCTTATTGCCAACGATTACAAATATAGGATTTGTGTGGGAAGAAGCGAGAATCCGCAAGGCGACCCAACTGCTGTTTGATACAGGTATTTTGAATCCCAGCTTTCGGATGACTCCGTCGGCGAGTAGGTTCAGTTGTGCCACCGGGTAACCGTTGACAATGACCTCGACAGGAACTTCCCTTGTCGAACCGATGCGGGCACGTTCGATGTCCCAGTAGGGTTTTTCTTCGGGGGACCGCTTTTGAATCGCAAGGTTCGGTTCAATTTCCAAACGAGCCGCAAGTCGTGCTGTGATCTCCAATTCGCCGGGTCCATTCATTTTCAATTCGCTCCCATTTTCCCCCATGACGACATTATTTATGGTGAAATCGAACAAATGACTGCGCCCATCGCCCACGTAATTGCGACCCGCACGAATGCCTTCGCACCAATCCTCATAGTCGAGTTTTCCGTCGAGTTTGACATAAGATCGTCCCAACCCAACTTTCTCACCGTAAATACAGGGAAAATCCGTTTCCCCACTGATCCGTGTGCGAAACCCTGCATTGAGTGTGTGATACCAAATATTGAGTTCCCATGGATAGGGAGTGTCCACTGTGGAAAGAAAATCGACGGCAGGCTGAAGTTTTCCGTCTGGTCCAGGTAACTGATGCGTTACATCCACGATGTATTCATTGGCCCCGATGCCGTCGAAAGGTGGAACTACGTAATTGGGCAGATCCGAAGTCCCCGCACCCAATCCCCAACCGGTATGCGCGGGTCCTACCAATGCACCTTGAGCTTTGGCCCAACGCAAAGTGTTTAGTCCCAAAGTTGGCCAATGGTTTTTTGACTCGCCTCCAGGATACATTTGGTTGCGCAAACGCAGAAGGCACAGGTGACCGGATTCATGAGAACCGAATCCAGAAACCTCGATATCGTAACGCAGGAGGTAAGGGTATTGGGAGACCTTGTCTATTGCTCCGCTAAAAAACTGTTTTTGATAATCAAAGCAAGGACCCCATGTGAGATTGGCACCGATCTTTAAGTCCTCCCCTTGGCAATGGCGCAACATATCCGGTGCGTGTACCCCTTCTGTCGGGTTTGTGTAGTGGGCACAACCTGCCGCGTGGATGTGATGATCTCCTGACCACCAACCTGACTGCGCAGGATCAATCCATCGTTCAACTTTGAAATCAAAACGCCGGTTGGAGGCGTCCACTTTGATCGTTCGTTTTTTAACGATCGATTCAGGACCGCGAGAAAATTCGACCGTGTATTCACCTGTGGGCAATTCGATCGTTTCCCCGTGACGACGATAGATCTGGGGGTGGAAAGAAAAATCAGGAGCCAATCGTTTGGACTGCGATGGATAAATGTGACCCCGAGAATCCTTGATAATAAACGATGCCGTAGCGGCTTCACCATGCTCATCCATCACCCCCAGTGTTACCTTGTGAGAAGGTTCACTTTTAAAAAGCAAACTTGTTTCATTGCGAAACCCGATATCCTGTGTCCCTTGGCCAACATTAAAGAGTAAACGAGCCTCACGCTGTCCCGAATCACGGCTATAAAGTTGGAGAATTCGATACTCCAAGGCGAGGCCCGAAAGCTCTTTGGGCATTAGTTGACCCACATAAAGTTGGAGATCCAACCACAATTCAGGATCGCTGCCGGGGACATACCCTTTTCCCTCGGTTTTTTTGAAATATTTATCTGAAGCATTGCTAAACGATCCTCCTCCAAAGGAGGATTTTGCATTCGGACTCACCCCGATGAGATTCGCTGTGACACCCGCCTCGTTGTGCACTTTGACAAGGAAATTACGCCATCCCCCCGTGACCAACTGACGTTTCGCATCGCCTGCCTCGAGTTTGACCCGTGACTCAGGATTCACGTTGATTCCGAGTATGCAGTATTTATCTAAAATCGACTGCACGGATGAAACTGCAGTTTCATTATTTTGCTTCAGCGACGCCATTAAAGCAGCCCGGTCGGCGGGTGCAAGAGGAGACCCGAGAAAATCCAAAGCTTCAAGCAATCGTCTAACTTGAGCAGCAAGGGGTTGGACGGGAACCCCCGATACCAATGGAAGTGCTGCGTGGACAGGGAGGAGACCCAATAAAAGTATTAGAGCGATGCGGTGCATAGCAAGTGAATGGTTGTCTGATAACTTTGGAGAAACCCTAGAAATACTCAAGCTTGGATTGGGGTGTCTCGAAATTCGCAAATCATTAATCCATTGCGACCTCTCAGCACCCAA
Source organism: Akkermansia muciniphila (assembly GCA_945867235.1). GTDB lineage: Bacteria > Verrucomicrobiota > Verrucomicrobiia > Limisphaerales > SXQI01 > SXQI01. The sequence goes on along the minus strand of CAMBHS010000008.1, from coordinate 32,316 downwards.
CCTTTAACCTCGAATTATTGAACGAGAATTGTCCGCGCCAATGTCAGGAGTTCAAACGTGATAACCTTCTTCTCCGTGTTCAGCGAGGTCCAAACCAATTGTCTCCACTTCTTCATCGGCGCGAATGCCTAGGGTGGCCTTCAACGTGAGCCCAATGATCAAAGTTCCAACAACATTCAATGCAATCGTGATGAGCATCGCCTTGACCTGCTCCATTACCAGAGGTTGGAACAGGCTGTCTGTGACGTAGGATTTCAGGTTCGTCGCAAGATTGGGGTTCGCGGAATTCCGAGCCAGCATTCCGGTTAGTATGACGCCCATCGTTCCGCCAACAGCGTGAACGCCGAAGGCATCGAGGGAATCATCATAATTGAAGAAAGCCTTCAATTTCCAACAAGCGAGGAATGGGATGATTCCCGCCAATATTCCAATGATGAACGATCCGCTTGGAGTCACAAAACCGCAGGCGGGTGTAATGGTGACCAATCCAGCCACGGCACCAGAACAGAAACCTAGAATACTGGGTTTTCCGCGGACAATATATTCTGCCATGGCCCAAACGAATGAGGCCACTGCGGCAGCGATGGTAGTTGTGGTAAAGGCTGTGGCCGCGATCCCATCGGCTGCCACCGCGCTGCCTGCATTAAACCCATACCATCCTACCCACAACATCCCTGCACCAATCGCACATAACGTCATGCTATGAGGTTGCATCAGTTCTTTTCCGTAACCCGTCCGTTTTCCAAGGATCAAACAAAGAACCAAGGCAGACCAACCGGACGACATTTCGACGACGTAACCACCGGCAAAATCGATCGCTTTTATTTTAGCATCTGGATTCCAAACGCCATTCATCATACCATTGATCCCCCAAACCATGTGTGTGATGGGGAAATAAACAATGGCCATCCAAAAGGCTACAAATAGCATCGCGGCGGAAAACTTCATTCGTTCGGCAACGGCTCCCATCAACACAGCGGGAGTAATGATGGCAAACATTAACTGATACATGGAGAATACATTGTGTGAAACCCAGTAGCTGTAGTTGGGGTTTGGATTGGAATCGACTCCCTCAAAAAATGCGAATTTGAGGTTTCCCAAAACAGGACCTGCTCCATCAGCAAAAACGAAGCTGTAGCCATAAACAAACCACATGATGGTCACCAATCCCGCGATGCCAAAGCACTGGGCCACGATCGAAAGCACGTTTTTTCTGCGTACGAGTCCCCCGTAAAAAATGGCGAGACCCGGCAGGGTCATGAACAGCACCAAAGCAGCACATACCATTTGGAAGGCATTATGCCCAGGGCCTGCACCCACTACTTTTGTTCCTATTTTAGAACCTTGGGCGTCAGCACCTCTCGCGGTATTATTGATGTAGGCTTCGACGTCCTCAAGGCGTTGAAGTTCTGTAGGATTGTTCAATGCCTTTGCCGCTAGGGCGGAACCGGTGGAAACGGGCGTCGGGCTTTCGACACCGTTGCTCACCGGAATCAGCAGCAAGGCAATCGCCAGATTTAGGAAAAGAATTATTTTTTTCATCAGGATCATCAAGAGAGAAGTGATTTAGAGAGCTTGATCGCCTTTTTCATCGGTCCGAATGCGCAATGCCTGTTCGATAGCTGAAACAAATATTTTGCCGTCTCCGATTTTACCTGTTTTCGCGCTTTTGCTGATCGCTGTGACTGCTAAATCCACGAGGTTGTCGGGTAGAACAATTTCGATTTTAACCTTTGGTAGGAAGTCGACTGTGTATTCACTGCCTCTGTAAATCTCCGTGTGACCTTTTTGGCGCCCAAATCCTTTGACCTCGGTGACGGTCATTCCCGCAATTCCCACCTCATTGAGTGCATCCTTAACTTCCTCAAGTCGAAATGGTTTGATGATGGCTTCGATTTTTTTCATTTGATTTACAAAACTGAAAAGCTGGCTTGAATTGAGCACTAAGCAACAAAAGTGCCAATGGTTTAGTCTTTCGATTATCCAATGCAAAAGGCTTATAATGAATAGGTTAAAGAATAATCATGCAAACATGAAAATGGTTAGTTTTAATCATGAATAGAATTCATGTGCGTAGATTTGACCAGTGTGATCGAAAACGGACTAATTCGGGTTGGTGGTGGTTGCGCAAAAAAACGGCGCGAACAGTAATGTCCGCGCCGCTGACTAACTAATCGTGGTGAACGATTATTATTTAACCGTGGTAACCTTCTTCTCCGTGTTCTGCGATATCGAGGCCGACGGATTCAACCTCTTCATCCACTCGCAGACCGACGACGGCTTTGGTGATCAAAGCGATGACAAGGGTCCCGACGACGCTCAAAACAACGGTAATAACGATTGCTTTGATTTGTTCCATCAATAGCGGTTGGAACAACGTATCTGTGACGTAGGCTTTTAGATTCGTGGCGAGGTTGCCGTTCGCTGAATTACGAGCCAGCATGCCTGTTAACAATGCACCTAGGGTGCCACCGACTGCGTGAACACCAAATGTATCCAAGGCATCGTCATACCCGAAGATCGACTTGAGCTTCCAACAAGCGAGGAAGGGAATGATACCGGCAACGATTCCGATGATAAACGAACCCCCTGGAGTGATGAATCCGCAAGCAGGTGTCACAACAACCAACCCGGCGACGGCACCTGAGCAGAAACCAAGAATGCTGGGTTTCCCTCTAAGAATATACTCCGCCATCGCCCAAACAAAGGAAGCAACGGCTGCAGCAATCGTGGTGGTAGTAAACGCATTGGCAGCAATACCGTCCGCGGCCACAGCACTTCCGGCATTAAAACCATACCAACCAACCCATAGCATTCCGGTGCCGATGGCGCACATGGTCATGCTGTGGGGTTGCATGGATTCCTTACCGAAACCCAGACGCTTACCGAGGAGAAGGCACAGAATCAATGCCGACCAACCTGAAGACATATGCACCACGGTTCCGCCTGCGAAATCGATCGCTTTGATTTTTGCGTCTGCATTCCAAACGCCGTTCATGAGGCCGTTAATTCCCCACAACATGTGTGCCAAGGGGAAGTAAACCACTACCATCCAGATAGCAACGAACACCATGATAGCTGAGAATTTCATGCGTTCGGCAATCGCTCCGATGATCAGGGCAGGGGTGATGATCGCGAACATCAACTGGTAGATGGCAAAAACGTTGTGAGAGATCCAATAGCTGTAGTTCGTATTTGGCATCGAATCGACCCCATCAAAAAGGGCAAATTTAAGATTCCCTAGGATGGAACCCGCACCGTCTCCGAATACGAAGCTGTAACCATACAAGAACCAAAGAATGGTAACGAGACCCGCAATACCAAAGCACTGGGCGACAACAGACAGGATATTTTTCTTACGCACCAACCCTCCATAGAACAGGAAAAGACCGGGGAGAGTCATGAAAAGAACCAATGCCGCACAAACCATTTGGAAACCATTGTGGCCTGGTCCTGCACCGGAAATTTTAGAACTAACTTTGGAGTCCACAGCATCGGAAAGGCGAGCCGTGTTGTTCACATAGGCTTCGAGGTCTGAGATACGTTGTGGATCGGTGGGTTCGGCTTTCGTGGGAGCGACGGCGGGTGCCACCTCGGCTGTTGGATTTGGAGCTGGAGCCTGCGCTTGAGTCGCCAGTGGATAAACAGCGAGTGCCAACGCGAATTTAAGAAGTGTAAAAAAGTTTTTCATAGAGGGTTGCTGGGAATGGATTTGAATTAAATAGCTTGATCGCCTTTTTCATCGGTGCGAATACGAACCGCTTGTTCGATGGACGAAACGAATACTTTGCCATCACCAATTTTTCCTGTTTTCGCGGTTTTAACGATTGTTGCCACAGCGGAATCAACCAAGTTGTCGGGTAAAACGAGCTCGATCTTGATTTTAGGTAAAAAATCTACGGTGTATTCGCTGCCCCTGTAGATTTCCGTGTGGCCTTTTTGACGACCGAAGCCTTTGACTTCAGTCACCGTCATGCCTTCGATGCCAATCTCGCCCAAGGCGTCCTTAACTTCTTCAAGCTTGAATGGCTTGATGATTGCTTCAACTTTTTTCATAATCGACTTGTTTCGGCGCGCTGCTTCCAATGCTTCCTGGGCTAGGCAGCCACAAATCGAGAAGCATCAATTTAAACGCAACCTCGCGAACCAAAAAACCGTCCTATTCCCTGCGTTCATTTCCCCTAAGGAACAAAACTGAATTGAGCATCAGCTCACGAGGCAATTACCCTTTAGCATTGGAGATGCCAACAAAGTCCTAGGAAACAAAACATTTGTAATTTCCTTAGTAAGAACATGTTACAACATTTCTAAAAATTAAATGAACGTGGGTCTTTTTAATCATGAATCAACCTCTCTGTTTCGTTTTGAGCAGGGCTGATAGAATTCACCATTGTAAACACCCCTTGTATCAAATCAATCAGCCTTACAGTTTCTCTTCTGTGGAGACTCCAATTCCCACTTGGCTCTGCGAAGGAATCAGAACAGTATTCGTAGAGTTACCTTTGCATCACACATGAATTGGCCTGCAGATTACCACATGCATACACCGCTCTGTTGCCACGCGGTGGGACGCCCCATTGACTACGCGGCTCAAGCACTAAGAGTTGGGTTGAAGGAAATTGGGTTTTCAGATCATTCTCCCATGCCTCGGGATGATTTTGACGACTGGCGGATGAAGGCGTCGCAGTTGGACGAATATGTTGCAATGGTGCAGGAGGCTCAAACAGCTAATCCGCAGTTGAGAATCAAGTTAGGGCTGGAAGTTGACTATTTACCGGGGCATGAACCTTGGATTCGTGAACTGGCATCCCGCCATCCTTGGGACTATTTTATTGGGTCCGTCCACTATTTGGACGGGGGATGGGATATTGATAATCCTAAAAAGCTTTCCCAATGGAAGCAACATGACCCTGACGAAGTTTGGGAACTCTACGCGGCACGATTAACCCAAGCGGCGGATTCCGGACTTTTCGACATCATTGGGCACATGGATTTGGCTAAGAAATTTTGCATCTATCCCAAGCGATCTTTGGAACTGATTTTTTCTCCATTCCTTAAAAAAGCCGCAGAACGAAATGTGGCGATCGAGATCAACACGGCGGGGCTCAGGAAGGATTGCCGTGAGATTTATCCAGGCCAATTACTTTTGAAAGCAGCTCAAGTTGCGGGAGTTCCGATCGTCTTCGGTTCGGATGCGCATTCCCCCGAGGAGGTCGGCTTGAATTATTCGGAAGCATTGCAAGCGGCAAAGCGAGCCGGATATTCAGAATGTCGCCAGTTCACAAGTCGCAAATCAAAAACTATACAGCTTTCGTTTGAATAACGGACTGAAAAGAACGAAGGATGATCGTGATAATTTGCTTGGTTGCAGGGTTCGAGCGTGGCTAACTGTGGTTTCCAAAAAGTAATGACCAAGCGCGTGAGTGAACGATTTTCAGATGGAAAGTTATCACAGAGGATAGCTTCTGCAGTGGCCTCAACGCCCATTAGGGACATTCATACCCACCTTTATGATCCTGCGTTTGGGAAACTTGTCCTTTGGGGTATTGATGATCTTCTGGTGTATCACTACTTGGTGGCGGAATCGTTTCGTCATTTCGAATTGTCCTATGAAAATTTCTGGGCACTTACCAAACCTCAGCAGGCTGAATTAATCTGGCGTGCCTTGTTTTTGGAGCATGCTCCCATTTCAGAGGCTGCACGAGGCGTCATCACCACATTGAATCGACTAGGATTGGATGTCAGAAAAAATGATCTTCCGAAGATTCGTAAATGGTTTAATGCCTGGCATCCAAAAGATTTTGTAGATCACTGCCTTGACTTGGCGAATGTTTCCACGGTTTGCATGACTAACTCTCCTTTCGATGTGGATGAGCAGGGAGTATGGGCAAATTCGTTCAAAAGACACCCTCGTTTCGAGTCAGGGCTGCGATTAGATCCGTTGATTCTTAATTATAAATCAACCATGCGCCAAATCCGGAGTATGGGTTATGAGGTCAACCCGACTCTGACGAGGAAAACGGTTTCCGAGCTGAGGCGATTTTTACGCGATTGGACAACCCGCATTGATCCTCGCTACGCGATGGTTTCCTTGCCTCCGACATTCAAGTATCCATCCGATTCGATGACTCAACGAATTCTTGATTCCGTCGTCCTACCCCATTGCGTTGAAGCGGATCTGCCGTTTGCAATGATGCTGGGGGTTCGGCGTCAGGTTAATTCGGAGTTAGGAATGGCAGGAGACGGACTAGGCGTGAGTAATTTGAGGTCGCTGGAAAATATGTGTCTTCAGTATCCTCAACAAAAGTTTTTGGCCACCGTGCTATCGAGAGAAAACCAACACGAACTCTGCGTCCTAGCGCGAAAATTTAGAAACCTGCATGTGTTCGGGTGCTGGTGGTTTACGAATATCCCGAGTATTATCGAGGAAATGACCTCCATGCGTTTGGAGTTACTCGGGTTCAGTTTCACGGCTCAGCACTCGGACGCCCGCGTTGTCGATCAACTCATTTACAAATGGGATCACACCCGTGAAGTGGTAACAAAGGTGTTGCAAAAAGCCTATGGGTCCCTCAGTTCCGTGGGTTGGGAACCCACGAATGCCGAGCTTCAGCGCGATGTGCAAGCATTGCTCGGAGGTAGTTTCGAAGAGTTTTGTCGGCATGGCTCCAACCTTTCACCTTCAAAAACAATGAGTCAATAATTCAGACTGGGGAAGATGAAGGAAATAAACGCAAATACTAGGTTGTGTGCAGTTTTGGGGCAACCGATACACCATTCTGCATCACCAGCAATGCAAAACGCTGGCATTTTGGAACTTGGTTTGAACTGGCGTTATTTGGCTTTCGAAGTGGATCCGCGAGAGTTGGGGTCAGTAATCTTTGCTGCCAAATCCATGCGGTTTATCGGATTAAACCTTACTGTTCCGCACAAATTAATCGCGTTGCCGATGGTCGATATTGTCGATGAATCCGCGACGTTTTGGGGAGCGATTAACACGATCAGGTTTGAAGGATTGGGATCCAATGATGTCTGGGTGCCGATGGGTGAACTGAATCACGGGCAAGCTCGTGAAGTGCGCAGTCGAGGATTCAATACGGATGCGGATGCTGTCATTCGTGCATTAAAAGAGGACGCTCATTTGGATGTTTCGGGTAAACACGTTTTGGTTTTAGGCGCCGGTGGGGCAGGGAGGGTCGCTGCTTTAAGGTTGGCTGCGGAGGGTGTAAATACGCTCTATTTGGTGAATCGCACCCAACAAAAATGTGAGGAAATCGCAGCGATTGTTCATAGGCATTTTCCAAAAGTTCAAACGATATTAGACTATCCGAAAACCCCTGTTGACTTGGTTTTGAACGCCACTTCAGCCGGCTTGAATCCTACAGACCCTTTGCCATGGGATGAGTCTCGTTTTTCATTGAGAGGAACAATTGTGGCGTTTGATATGATTTACAGGCCCGCTAAAACGTTGTTTCTTACCAAGGCCGAAGAGGCTGGGTGTCGGATTGCGAATGGGTTAGGAATGCTTTTATTTCAAGGTGTGAAGGCTCTAGAATTATGGTCAGGTCAACCGGCACCGGTTGAGGTGATGAAGCGTGCGTTACATGAAAACATTTATGGAAAGATGGTCCATGATTCTCCAAAAAAGGAGCATTCTTGAGTTCGCAAAACTGAGATGCTTCCGATTATCTTTTGTCTGATTATTCCTCCATGGGTTTCTTCATAGATTCAAATATCTGGTCGTCATTGCCATTCTCTTTTTGGTCGATGATCTTTTTCACCTTGGGAAGCATGATGGGGAGCTTTCTGAACGTGTGCATTTACCGGCTTCCGCGTGGACTCAGCGTCATAACTCCTCCGTCTCATTGTCCTCATTGCAGTTATAGTATTCCGTGGTTTTTGAATATCCCGCTCATCACTTGGACGGTGTTGAGAGGTCGATGTAAAAATTGCAGTAATTCCATTTCTCCGCGCTACCTCGTTGTGGAATTATTGACAGGTTTACTCTTTCTTGGTGCCTGGTTGCGGTATGGACCAGATTATTGGCCGGTGGCTTTGGTGATGGCAATAGCCTTATCAGGATTGATTGCCGCCACGTTCATCGATTACGAACATTTTATCATTCCTGACGAGATCACCTTGGGGGGTATCGGGGCAGGCTTTCTTTTGACTGTAATTGTTCCGACTCTTCACTACACAGCAGATCGAGCCGCGGCCATGAGGGTCAGTTTTTTTGGAATCGTTGTCGGCGGTGGAATCGTTTATGCAATGCTTAGGATTGGTAAATTGCTTTTTGGTCGGCAGCGATTTTCCTTTCCTCCCGGATCCTCGATTATTTTTGGAGAGACGGGGTTGACTTTGCCCGATCTGGTCGTGCCGTATGAAGATATATTCTACCGAGCTAATGATCGGATTACCGTTCAGGCTCAAAGGGTCGAGTTACCTGACATTTGTCATTGGAATGTGGATGTTAGCCTGACTGTTTCGGAGCTTCGAATTGGAGATAAGGTCATGGTTCCATCCGAAGTTTCACAAATGATTATCACGACTGATGAACTCATCATTCCTCGTGAAGCCATGGGGCTTGGTGACGTAAAATTTATGGCGGCGATCGGAGCTTTTCTCGGACCTTGGGCCACAGTTTTGTGCCTGATGCTTAGCGCAGTGTTTGGATCCCTCCTCGCGGTTACTGCTGTTGTTCTTCGAAGGAGGGAATGGTCCGCTAAAGTGCAATACGGCCCTTTCATCGCTTTGGCTGCGGTGGTCTGGATATTTCTTCCCGCTACGTGGCAGGCAATGTGGATCGTTTACATCAAAGAGGCATTGCAGCTTTTTTTGCCTAAAATCTAAGTTCAATCGCAGAAGCTTTTTTCTTTGGACGCAACCTTTCAGTCGCCAAGGTGATTCAATGAATGTAAGTTTTGAACACTCAGTTCTGCCATGCGCCCCGCAATAAAAATTCTTGTAGTCTCCCTAATTGGGCTGCTCACCAGTAATGCATTTGCTGAGAAGGTTCTGCCTTTACCTACAGGACGGATTCAATGGAATAAGGACACTCGGAAAATTGACGCGAATGTATCCGGACTCGCCTTATCAAAGGTTCTCGCAAAACTTTCTGGTTCGACAGGGTGGAAATTTTTCCTTCAACCTGGCACAGATCGACCGTTGCACGTCAAATTTAAGAAGTTAGACCGAGGTGCGGCGTTGCGATTGATGCTCGGAGATCTGAACTATGCGATGGTTCCCGGATTAAAGGGAGTCACCGAAATCCGTATTTATTTGAGCCAGCCTTCGGCGGCAACCGAGTTGGTGCTGGATAAAACAGATACAACTATCTCCAAGGATTGGTTGGCGCGCGAATTACTCGTGAGTTTGGCACCTGACTCCAAGCTATCGATTGAAGAATTAGCTAAGAAATTAGGTGCCACTATTGTGGGGAGATCTGACGAAATGAAGTCTTACAGACTCCGATTTGATTCAGAGCAAAGTGCGGCACAAGCACGGGATGCATTGAATGAGATGGACGGAGTGAGGTCCGATAACAACTATGCGTATCATCGCCCAGATCAATCGACGCAATCGTTACTGAACAATAATTCAGATTTTTCGTTGAAACCGATCACGAGCAGTGACGGGTGCAACGTTGTGGTGGCCATGCTAGACACGGCGATCCAACCGCTATCAGCAAACCAGGCAGGGTTTTTGATGAAACCGATCGGGGTTGCGGGCGAGGCCTCGCTGGATCCGAATACTCCATCCCACGGAACGGCGATGGCACAGTCCATTCTGCAGGGCCTTAGGTCTGTGACTTCTCCCGGGGCTGGATCCACTGTGAGAATATTGCCAGTCGATGTTTACGGAAACAACGAAGCAACCTCAAGTTTTGAACTTGCGAAGGGGATTTATGCTTCTGTGGCGAATGGGGCTTCCATCGTGAATATCAGTTCAGGCGGTAGCGGGGACAGCACTCTTCTGAACGATGTGATTGATTATGCACACAGCCAAGGAACTCTTGTCATTGCCGCCGCTGGGAATGCTCCATCAACCGATCCGGTTTTTCCTGCTGCGAATCCAAATGTTATTGCAGTGACTGCCAGTGATACGCACGGACAAGTAGCGACTTATGCGAATCGAGGGAATTTTGTAGATTTAATGGCTCCTGGAACAACGCGAATTAAATTCAATGGCACGAATTATGATGTGACAGGAACTTCTCCGGCGACGGCCATGATCAGTGGCATGGCTGCTGGCATAGACGACTGTGGTGAAGGAGCCAACATTAAATCGATCCGGACATGGCTTGATCAAAACTATGCCTTCCGTAATCAACCTTGATCTCGGATTACTGTCTTTTCGAATCCACAAGTGCCCGTGCGTCGGCTATCGTATCAATCTGTTCAGGAGATTTATCGGGACGAAGGCGAACAATGCGCGGAAATCGCATCGCCAACCCGCTATCGTGGCGATCTGAGAATTGAATCAAATCAAAGGCGACCTCTATCACCGTGTCAGGGATTACAGAATGATACCGCCCCGTCTGGGTGACCGTTTGCTTCAAAAAATGCTGTGTTAATAATGTGATTTCCGCATTGGTAAGACCCGTGAAAGCTTTCCCGATCGTTTTAAGCTCACCAGACAACACATCGCGTAAAGCAAAAGTATAATCGCTCAGCATGGTTTTACGCTTCCCGTGACCATGCTCCACACCAACCACAACGCAATCGAGCGTGGCGAGAGCCTTTTTCAACTTGAGCCAGGACATTCCGCGTCGCCCGGGTGTGTAGGGGCTCGAAGGGTCTTTGATCATCAATCCCTCATTGCCAGCGTTTCTCGAATCGATAAATGCGTTTTCTATTTGGTCTTCATTTCGAACAGAAACGATCCGGGAGAGACGAAAGGAGTTCTTTGGCAATGTGACCAAAGACTGACGACGAGACCATAATGGTTCATTAAGAAGGTTTTTAGAGTCGAGCCAAAGCAGGTCAAACGCAACAAACTGCACAGGAATTTCCTCGCGAATAAACATGTCATTCTCTCGGCGTCCGAGTCGTTTTTGCAATTCATTGTAGGGGAGGACAACATCTTCGCGCATCGCCACAATTTCGCCGTCTAAAACCAGGTTGTGAGGCAAGGCTCGGATCTTGTCGGCAACATCTCCAAAAGAAGAAGTTATTTCCTTGAGGTCACGCGAGTAAATCTCCACATGGGATCCCACTTTATGGATCTGGGCACGGATGCCATCGAATTTTTCTTCGCTCCATCCTTCAGCGGGGGTCACATTCCACAAGGGTAAAGTCACTTCCAGTTCCCGTTCAGCCTGCCAATTGGCGATGCGTGCCGCGATGGTTGCAGAGGTTTCCTCGGGCGAAGCCAGCATGTATTTTATCGGGCGAAAAGGCATTAACGAGACGGAATCCAATTGGCCACACGCACACAATGTCGCGGTTTGACCAATGTCTCCGACGAGTAGGTTTGCTCGTTTTACCGAATCGAGAGTGGCTCCGAAAGCTCCGGCCAAACTCTCTTCAACTAATCCTTCCTTTAATCCAATTCGCAAGTCGCCAGTCAGAATCTTCACCAAGTATTTCCCAGCCAATGGGGAAACTTGGAGCAATGCATGGCGGAGAATTGGAAGTTTTCCGGTGGGACCCTTGGCAGCGAGCAACTGCAAAAACAATTCGTGGATTTTGATCAGTGTATAGGGATGTTCTAGCCGTGGGGTGATCGACATGACCTCCTGTGCTGCCTCACCCAAATCGCTGTGCTTGAGGTATATTTGACCAAATTCTGACTGATCCAATCCACCGACTTCACAGAGCGTGTCGCGAATGACAGCCCATCCTAATTGGAGAGTTCGATTTTGAGAAGGTGGAAACGGATTTCCGGTAAACCAGGTCGCGGCATGGGGCAATTGTTCGGCAGTGAGTTGGCGAAAGTAATCGGACAATTGGTGTGTTTTTTCCAGTTTTTTCGTGGTGTTGGAGATTCGAAAGCACGTTTGAGCAAACCACTCCAAGGAATCCAAGGTGGGTGGGGGAGAAAGTGAAGATTGCGATAATGTTGGCAACGAGGTTGCAATCACCCGCTTTTTTTTAGGGAGGGAGAATGCAAGATCCAGACTGAGTTGGTCTTGCTGACTCAGGGACTGAGCGTCGATCCCCATTTCTCTCAAAGTTGCAGCAAATTCGGTAGCAAATCCGTGAAGGGTATAAACCTTTTTGGGATTCACCACTTGAATCAGTTGTAATAATTCTGAAAAATCAGCGTGATCACTCAACGGAAACGCGGCATCAACCTTGTAACGAAATCTGCAAGTCGGATCGACGGCCCAACCGGTGAGAATTGCCGTTCGAGTTTTACCGAGGTTTTTAAAGGTGGAAGAATTCGTGAAACTCGGAGGGCAGATCAATATATTGCCCGAAGCGTTCTTCAGATCGAGTTGCTGAAAGGGAGGAAACGTGCAACCCGACTGTTCGTAAATGGGTGTGAAGCGAGTTATATTCTCATGCACCATGATGGGAAAACCTGCGGTTGCAAGTTCTAGGAGTAACTCTTGGCATTTGCCTAATGCATATCCCAGCAGGATGGGAATCTCCTCATTGTCGATGGACTCCTGACAAAAACGAATAATTCCTTTGATCACATCCGCTGTGGGTGGAAACCGATAGGCGGGCCTACCAAAGGTGGTTTCCATGATCAATATATCAGCAGGTCTGGGGCTGCATAGCTCGGCGGTCAGGCTTGGTCGCAGTTTGAAATCGCCCGTGTAAAGGAGTGACTGTTTTCCATCACACAGCCATGCCATGGCACTCCCCAAGATATGACCGGCAGGAAGAAGCGTTATTTCATACGGAGTCGGACAACCCTTTGGCGAGAATGGTTGATCGAACGCGAGTTGATGCTCCAGCCAATCGCCCTGCAAACGGGCGTGCATTAATCGGGAGGTGGGTGGGGTGAGGATCACCTCTCGATGCACGCCGATGTGATCGGAATGAGCGTGGCTTATAAAAACCTGTTCAGATCCGATTTTCGGTTCGTGGGAATCCAGCCAAAGATTCAGCTGCGGAAGGTGCACTCCACCGCGGTGAAAATGGAGGTTAAAGGCGGACATCAAGGAGATTAATAGTCCGTGATGCGTGTCAACGTCAACAGGCGGGAAGTGGAATGTCGATGAGTTTTCCCATGAGAACTCACTGCCGATTAACCCCCGACCTCCGCTTTTGCTTCCGCCGCGAGAGCCGTGCTCAGATACCGTTCTCCGGTCGAGCAGGCCACAGTAACAATCATTTTACCTTTATTCTCACTGCGTTTGGCAACCTCGATCGCCGCCCACACGTTAGCACCCGTTGAAATGCCGACGAGAATCCCTTCCTCCTTGGCTAATCGGCGAGCCATGGCAAAGGCATCATCGTTGGTGACTTGCACGCACTCGGTGATCTGGCTTTCACCTTTACTGTTGGTGAGATGTAAATTCTTCGGGACGAATCCTGCACCCGTACCTTGTATTTTGTGTTGCCCTGGTTTGATTGGTTGACCGGTCAACGTCTGTGTGATTACGGGAGAATCTTTCGGCTCTACGGCGATCGACTGAAAGGTGGGACGCATGGGCTTAATCACTTCAGTAACGCCGCTGATGGTTCCACCTGTCCCCACTGCGGAGATAAAAATATCCACTTTACCTTCGGTGTCCTCCCAAATTTCAAGAGCCGTCGTTCTGCGATGGATTTCTGGATTCGCATCGTTTTCGAATTGTTGAGGAACCCAGGAATTAGGGGTTTCCTGGTGAATTTGCAAAGCACGGGAGATAGCTCCTCTCATCCCTTCGCTACCGGGAGTTAGGATTAATTTGGCTCCGAGCATCGCGAGCAAAGTTCGTCTTTCAAGCGACATGGTTTCCGGCATGGTCAGGATAAGTTTGTATCCTCGTGCAGCCGCCACGAAGGCGAGTGCAATTCCTGTATTGCCGCTGGTAGGCTCCACGATCACCGTTTCCTTATTAATCAAACCTCGCTTTTCAGCGTCATCAATCATCGCCATTCCAATGCGATCCTTAACACTCCCCAGCGGATTAAAAAATTCACACTTAAGTAGAATCGTAGCGTCAATTCCTGCACAAACCTTATTCAGTCTCACGAGCGGAGTGCGTCCGACTGTTTCAACGATGTTGTTGTAGATGCGTCCCATAAGTTATTTAGCGTTGGTGATCATGGTGCTAACTTCCTGAAGTGTTTGCAACAGTCAGGATTGGGCAAGTCAAAAGTGATTGATTTTCAGTTCTGGAGCATGAAACCGAATGCCTCGGCTGCTTTAAGCTTGCATGAGTTATATCCCTAGCAAGAATTTGAACCATGAATTCACCGCACAAATTATCAACTCCTAGGTATGTTCTTGGTATTGATTTTGGCACGCTATCAGCGCGAGCGGTTTTGGTGGACGTCGCCAATGGCGAAGTTTGCGCATCTGCGGTTGAGTCCTATCCGCACGGAGTCATGGAGGAAATCCTTGACGAAGGAAAAGTTCCTCTTCCACCCCAAACCGCATTGCAAGATCCCTCAGACTATTGGCGTGCTCTGCGAAGAACAATCCAGGCGGTCCTAAAAAAGTCGAAGGTGTCCCCAAACTCGATCGTCGGGTTGGGAACTGATTTCACGTGCAGCACGGTTCTTCCGACGGATAAGGAAGGGGTTCCCCTTTGCTTGAAACCTCAATTTCGTCAAGAACCCCATGCCTATGTAAAACTGTGGAAACACCATGCATCACAACCCGAAGCGGATTTGATTAACGCAATGGCAGCAAAGCGAAACGAGGATTTTATTACGGCCTATGGTGGACGTTATTCAAGTGAGTGGCTGGTTTCTAAAGTTCTGGAAACCGTTCGCAAAGCTCCAGAGGTTCATCGTGCTGCCGATCGTTGGATTGAGGCTGGAGATTGGATTATTTGGAAGCTGACTGGAGTTGAGTGTCGAGGGGTATCAGCTTCGGGTTTTAAAGCGATGAGGGTCGTACAAGGTGCCAACGCGACAGATGCCGAATATCCTGATTCAATATTTTTTGCTAAACTACATCCAGATTTATCAACACTCGTTGAAAAACACCTTGCGGCACCTCATCTCAAACCCGGAGCTTGTGCGGGTCACCTGACTGCGACAGCCGCAAAACACTTGGGATTGCCCGTGGGGATTCCCATTGCCGTAGGCAATATTGACGCCCACGCTGCTGTTCTAGGATGCGGTGTAGGGGAACCCGGTCGGTTGGTGATGATTATGGGCACTTCAAGTTGTCATCTTTTGCTTGCAAAAAATGGGCGTCGGATTCCGGGCATCTGTGGGGTCGTGCAAGACGGGGTGATGGATGGGCTTTGGGCCTACGAGGCTGGGCAAGCCGGTGTCGGAGATATGCTCGCTTGGTTTGTGGAAAACAATCTGCCTGCGTCATTGACTCGAGAAGCAAGAGGATTCCAAGGCGGCATCCATGGACTTTTGAGTGACCGCGCGGCTCAACTCAAGGTGGGGCAATCCGGTTTGCTCGCGTTGGATTGGTGGAATGGAAATCGATCCGTCTTGATGGACGCGGATCTGAGCGGGTTGTTGGTAGGGTTGACAATCCAAACGAAGCCGCACGAGATTTATCGAGCGTTGATCGAAGGGATTGCCTTTGGCACACGGAAAATCATCGATGCGTTTACTTCTAATAAAATAACTGTTCGCGAGGTTGTGGCCTGTGGAGGTCTCGCCACGAAGAACAACCTGATTTTGCAGATTTATGCCGATGTAATCGGGCACCCCATCCAGTTGGCGGCTGCACCGGAAGCCAGTGCATTAGGGTCTGCGATATTTGGAGCCGTTGCTGCGGGGGTGTATCCAACGACCTCGTCAGCGATTCGAAGCATGACAAAGCCTCCGATAAAAACATTCATTCCAAACAAGGAAAACCATCGGAAGTACGATTTACTATACAAAGAATACACTCGTCTTCATGATTATTTTGGAGCCTCCGCAGCATCACCCATGAAACGATTGAGGAACCTGCAACGAGCCTCTTTGAGTTCTAATCAATGATTATTCGCGCTGCCCAAGAACGGGATTTAACCAGTATTCTCGCCATTTATAATGAAGCCGTAGCGAATACAACGGCGACTTATGATTATGAGCCCAACACGTTGGATCATCGACTTAATTGGTATCAAGAACACCTGCGATTAAAATTGCCAATTTTTGTCGCTGAGGAGTTGACAGGCCAGATTACAGGTTGGAGTTCATTGAGTCGGTATCATGATCGTCCCGGTTTTTGCTACACTGTAGAAAGCTCCGTTTATGTTGAAGCCAATTACAGGGGGCAGGGGATTGGGTCTCGTTTAGTTCTTCCCTTGATCGAGGCCGCAAAAAGCCTCCAATTACACGCGATCATTGCGGCGATCGATGCGACAAATAATGTCAGTATCCAATTGCACGAACGATTAGATTTTAAAAAGGTCGCTTATTTTCCACAAGTGGGATTTAAATTCGGACGATGGTTGGATTTAGTTTATCTCCAACTCCTGCTTCAAGAAAACAGTCCATCTCCTCCTGAATCTTTATAAATGCGATACTACACCCTAGGTCGTGCCATAGTTTGGCGTGGACACCCGTAGAAGTTGACGCATCCAGATTCGGCCGATTAACCGTAGTTTCTGTAACTTGCTGAGCTTTGCTTCGGGATGATCGAAAACGTTGAATTGTTGCTTCGTGATTTTTTCTAGAACATTCCAATAAACGGATCCCATCAGTTCCGAAGTGTTCATGGAATTTCGATCGATTTCTGGCAAAGATAATCTGGCTTTGGAATAAAATTCCTTTGCTCGTTCCGCCATCCATCTCGCGCAAGAATAATATTGGGGAGTATATTTTCCCTGTAAAATATCTTCCGGTCTGACCCCGAATGCCCGCAATTGCTCCATGGGAATATA
This sequence comes from Akkermansia muciniphila, assembly GCA_945867235.1. Lineage (GTDB taxonomy): Bacteria > Verrucomicrobiota > Verrucomicrobiia > Limisphaerales > SXQI01 > SXQI01. The sequence continues at coordinate 15,371 of CAMBHS010000008.1, read as the reverse complement.
AATTCGCCCACGTAGAGCATCGTTATGCACATCTCGGAGAATATTGGTTAATTGTAATGCCTTACCCAAATAAATCGCGTAATTCCTCGTGTCTTTGTTTTGGTATCCAAAAATTTCTACGCTCAATAACCCAACGACAGAGGCTACTCGATAGCAATAGGCTTCAAGATCCTGAATCGTTTCATAACGGTTCACATCCAAATCCATTTCAACACCACGAATTAATTCGTCAAACAAGGAGAATGGAAGGTGGTAAGAATGGATAATCGTCGAAAGTTCTTTTGTGACCTCAAACTGAGGTTCAATGCCGAGACACGCAGATTCAACGTCCTTTCTCCAAGCAGTTAATTGCAGACGCCGCTGTTCGGTTTCTATGGATTCGTCATCGGCAACATCGTCAACCTCACGACAAAATGCGTAAAGGGCAGACATCGCCCTCCGTTTGTGTTTTGGAAGAAGGATGAATGCGAGTGCCAGATTGGAAGCACTTTTGCGTGTGATTTTCTCGCAGACTTGCATTGGGACACGAGAAGGAATTTCAATGCGGATCTTGAGCCCCTTCCGACCGAATAGGAGGTAATCCGCCTGTGTCGGCCAGGGTAGCATTACGATTTCTGTGTGAACGACGAGGTTCTCTTCTTTTTTTGCGCTGCCTCTTTGTGTTGCCTTCCTCCTCCGGAGACGTCTTTTTGGACGAAGGGTAAACGCGGTCCGGTTCTCTCCTTGGCTTCCGAATGAACACAGCCCAACTGACAAGGATGATAATGATAAATAAAACGCCCCCGCCTATCAGGAGTGTGTCTTTAAAAAGCAGGACAGGTAATTGGTTCGTTCCTTTGCTGGCGGCTCCGGGAAGTTCTAAAACTGCAAATAATGGAAGTGATAATATCGTTTCGATCATTGATTCGATTCCTTGGTTGAAAAATTGGCGTCCTCTTCCAACCCACTGCTGATATTGAGACGCTGCATTCGATAGCGTAATGCGTGACGGCTTATTTGTAATTGTTCCGCAGTACGATTGAGACTGAAGTGGTTTTTTTCTAGGATGTTGGTGATAAGATCGTGTTCGTAATTGGAAATAATTTCGTTGAGCGAACCGCTGACTGGAAGGACTTCACCCGGTTCATTTTTTCTGAGTCTGGTTTCCAAATGAAAATCTGGCAAATTGGCACATTGGATTTCTTCCGTCGTTTCCAAGATCACGGCTCGCTCAATAACATTTCTCAGTTCACGAACATTACCCGGCCAGCAATGAGCGAGTAATTCCTGCTGGGCCCCCTTGGAGATGCCCTTGATATTCCTGTTCATCGAGGCACGGAAATATTTCAAAAAGTGGTCGGCCAACAATAGGATATCCGAACCGCGTTCTCGTAAAGTGGGGGGGCGAAATTGGACAACGTTCAAACGATGAAACAGGTCTTCTCGAAACTGATTCATTTGGATAGCCGCCACGATATCTCGATTGGTTGCTGCAATGAGCCGAACGTTTACATGTAATTCTTGGTTCCCACCCACACGCGTAAACGTTCCGTCCTCCAAAAACCTCAGCAACTTAGCCTGTAGGGGGCGGCTCATATCCCCAATTTCATCAAGAAAAATGGTGCCTCCATCTGCTTCTTCAACTCGACCATGCTTTTGACGCAACGCTCCGGTGAATGCCCCTTTCTCGTGTCCGAAAAGTTCACTCTCCAACAAGAGTTCAGGAATGGCGGCACAGTTGATGCGCACGTAGTTCGCGGAAGCGCGTTTACTGAGAGTATGCAAGGCTCCAGCAATCAGTTCCTTCCCGGTGCCACTTTCGCCTAAGATGAGCACCGTTGCATTCGTTGGCGCGACGGTTTGAATCAATTGCCTCAATTCAAGTATTTTTGGCGACTGTCCGATCAGTTGCTCCAATCGGTAGGCTTCACCTGCACGAGCTTTGAGGGAGGCATTTTCTTGAATTAATTGATGACGTTCGGCGCAACGAGAGACGGCGTGAAGCAATTCCTCGGGAGCGAATGGTTTGGCCAGATAATCTATAGCCCCGGATTTAATCGCCTCCACCGCCAGTTTTGGCGTTGCATAGGCCGTGATCATCAAGATCGGAAGTCGCGGGAATTTTTGGCGGGCAATCTCCAGAAACTCGTATCCACTCATCCCTCCAAGCCGTGCATCAGTGATCACCATGAAGAATTCCTGTTCCGTCATCATCTTCAAGGCCTGTTCGGCAGAATCCGCTGCACGATATTGATATCCCTCCCCATTCATGATCGCCTCTAACGAAAGTCGCATGTTCTTTTCGTCATCAACGACCAGAAGTGGTGGTAGGGTAGGACTCATTTCCTGAATCTAATTACAGTTTTTGCGGGCAACTTTACAGTGAAAAGTGTTCCTTTTCCTTCTATCGAGCTCACCGCAACCGTGCCATTGTACATTTCGGTATTGTGTTTAACGATGGAAAGACCAAGGCCGGAACCTTTTGCTTTCGTTGTGAAATAGGCTTCGAAAATACGTGTGACTTTGTCCGGAGGGATGCCGCAACCATTATCCCTGATATCGAGTCGGAGAGAATAGAATTCGTCCACTTTAATAGAAATCCAGATTTTGCCCTTTCCATCCAACGCCTCACGGGCGTTTTGCAGCAGGTTCACCAAAATTTCAGAAAAATGAGCCCGTTGTGCCAGCAAAGCGGGTAGGTCTGTTGAAAAATCTCGAATCAGTTCCGTTTCGTATCGGGCTCCTGGCGGGAAAACTAGGGTTATCGCACTCTCGATCTCTTGGATCACATCTAGTTTCTCAACTCGACCTTCATTGAGTCGCGCGTATCCCATTAATTCCGTCAGAATGCGGTCGGAACGATCGACTTCCTCTCGAATAATCTGAATTTGTTGGGTGATTGTTTTTCCTTCTTTTACAGTTCGTTGCAACGTAAAGGCAGCATTGTTGATGATACCCAGTGGGTTTTTCAATTGGTGTGCAATCTCGGCCGCCAATCTGCCTGTGGCGTGGAGTTGTTCTTGCCTTAACGCGGACTCTCGGGATTCCTCCTCAATGCGCCGTTGACGTTCCGTCAGCAATTGCAAACCATAACAGCAAGCCGCAACGAGGAGTAAAAGGAATGTGCGGAGCAAAAAGGGTTCGGCATTTATTTCCTGAGGACCTTGTTCCAGTGCTGTTCGAACTGTTTTATCTAATAAACCAATTTCAGCACGGCGCATCACGATTTCCAATGTCCCTCCCAATACAAAGCAGGCACTGGTAAGAATGTTGAGAGAAATTTGCGAAAAAGTTTCTGGGTGACTGATGGAATTGCGAAGAATCAAGCCGACAAAAACCCAAAAAAGAATACTGCCGGATCCTCCTGTCACGACAGTTAAGGCCGCGAGAAAAAGAGCGTCCAATAAACTGCTTGAATACGCGGTGGTTTGCACCCAGCGCAGAGGAAGGTGCTTCATCCTGATCATGAGGACAGCGACCCCGATGTTTAAGATTACGTAAACTAGGAACAACGATCGAACCGTAGAAAAAACAAAATCCTGAGGAAGAATTTGATTCAAGGAGGGCTTAAAGCGAGTAACATTGTCGAACCAATTAGAAAAATAAAAGTAGTAGAATAGAACCTGAATCACCACGCATTTGACCGGTAAAGCCACATTGCGCTCCACGTAACGAAGAACGGCTTCCAACCGCCTCGGGTCGGGGCGGGGTAGGGTGAGTGCCCGTAATTTCACCCAAGAGGAAATATTCATTGATACCTTGGGTTTTAAAGATTAACCGACTATGACAACAGCGTGATACATCGCTGAATGATTTGTTCCGCTGGCATCAATCGTCCTAAGCCTTCATATCCGCATGAAAGGATACCCTCCTCGGGGCCGATAAACTCCACCCCTCGTTTTTGTAGATTGAGAACATGTTCTTGAGTTGCCGGATGGAGCCACATTTTTCCGTTCATCGCCGGTGCTAACAAAACTTTAGCATTCGGGTTCATCGCGAGAGCGATACAGGAAAGAGCATCGTCGGCTAGTCCCAATGACATTTTGGCAATGTAATTGGCTGTGCAAGGAGCCACTACAAGGAGTGCGGCCTCATCCGCCAGACGGATATGAGTGGGCATCCACCCATCCTCCTCGGTGTAAAGATCCGTCACGACAGGTTGCCTTGTCACCGTTTTGAATGTTAACGGGGTGATAAATTTTTGCGCATCCGAGGTCATTACCGCTTGGACACGATAGCCCGCCTTGGAGAGTTGACTGGCTAGATCCACCGCTTTGTAGGCAGCTATCGATCCAGTAACTCCTAATACAATCAGTGGTGGCATATTCATGGTTGTATGTGCGAAATTCGACCGTTAAGTCTTACTCATCATAACTCGGAAGTAAGGTTCTGCATTGACGCATTTTCTCTGCGACGATAATCGAACGCATGCTCGAGAGATCCTCTCCGATCGAGCCGCTGACGATGATATAATCAAAATTGACGGACTGGCTAATTTCTTGACGTGCCACGGCCAAGCGTTCACGGATAGTAGTCGATGAATCTTGATTGCGTTTTTGCAACCGTTGTTCCAGAATGGAAATGGATTGAGGGGCTAAAAATATGGACAAAAGTGCTGAATTCAATTCCACATCCTCAACGACTTTTTGTTTTATTGTGGCTGCTCCTTGAACGTCCACACTGAGCAACACATCGTTGCCACGTCGGAGCTTGCTTAGAACTTCGGACTTCAATGTGCCGTAGCTATTGCCGTAAACCGTTGCATGCTCGATAAAATTGCCTGCTTGCACATTTTCGAGGAAAGTAGCGGGACTAAGAAAAAAATAATCCACCCGGTCTTGTTCCCCATCTCGTGGTTTCCGCGTTGTGCAAGTGATGGCTCGCACCGTATTTTGATACGTGGTTAATAATTGGTTGCAAAGAGTTGTCTTGCCTCCTCCGGAGGGTGCAGAAATAACGATTAACAAACCTTTATTATCGGTCGTAGGCATGGTTGGTTTTACTGCTATTCAATGTTTTGCACCTGTTCCCTAAATTTCTCCAATTCCGCTTTAAGCCCTACGACCTCGCGTGAGATGTTACTGTCTGCGGCTTTGGAGCTGATGGTGTTTATTTCTCGATTAATTTCTTGGGCTAAGAAATCAAGCGTACGTCCGACGGGTTCATCGGAACGAGCGGCTTCATCAAACTGCTTGAAATGACTGTCTAACCGAGTCAATTCTTCTGAAATGTCGGATCGGTCTGCAAAGTAGACCACCTCCTTCAGCAGTCGATCATCGGTCTCAGTAGGAAGGTTGAGACCTGCTTCAGCAATTCTTTTGCGCAAGGCTTCTCGATATTTGACAAGCATTTCTGGTGCGGCTTTTTTAACGCGAAGCACTGCTTTTCGCATGGTAGTGATTCGTTGTTTGAGATCCTTGGTCAAATGCGAACCTTCCTTGAGGCGCATTTTAATCAATGAATCCAAGGCTTGATTCAAGGAAAAATGAATCGCTGGCCAAGCTTTTTCAGCCATTTCAGAACTGTCTTGAACCTGCAACACCCCAGGGATACGAATCAGCGTGTCGATTGAAAGCTCCGTCGAACATTTTAGAGTATGTGCTAATTCCTTCAGTTCTTTCGCATAGGACTTAGCTAACTGGAAGTTGATATAGGACTGTGCCGATCCCGCTTCGTTATCCTCGTGCACCAAGATTTTCACCGTAACACGACCACGAGAAATACGTCCGGCGATTTCAGCGCGCGTTTGTGTTTCGAGCGACTCAAGTTCGCGTGGTAAATGAACCGCTATTTCACTTTGTTTGCGGTTTACAGAACTTATTTCACAGGAGGCTTTAAAGTGACCCAGCGTGGTCTGACCTCGACCATAACCCGTCATTGACTTCATAGATCAGACTATGAGGAAACCCAAGGTCAACCGCAACTCCAACCCATTTGAATACCTATTTACTGAGCAGTGAACCGGGGTCTCATTTTCAGAGTTACCTTGAATCATCGAGCTCTGGTAGGAAGAAAGCCGCGCCAATCGCAGGAATCAATAGTAATCCTGTCCCCAGTAATGCCATTCTGAAATCGTCCACTTGAGAGACTAGTCCGAAAACAATGGTGCCAATTGCCGCGAAAACACGCCCGATATTATAACAGAATCCGGCACCCGTTGTGCGGAGCAGGGTAGGGAACAACGGAGGAAGATACATGGTGAAAAGTCCGAACACCCCGGAAAAGAATCCAACGAGTGGAACCCATCGTGATAAAGAATCGTAAGTTCTTGGAAAACCGTAAGTCACGATTATCGCTGAGAAAAACCCGATAAACATCAGCATAATTGCACTCCGATACCCAAACTTTTTTGCCATCCAACCGGCAAAAAAATTGCCACCAATAGAGGCCGCAATGATAAGAAAAAATACACTGCTGACGAGTTTCTCACGAGCCGCAGGAAGCCAATGAGCCACATCCGGTAAATTCCTGATATGTTGAGAATTCCAAAACATGATTGCCCACCAAGCTGTGAGAGAACAGGCACAAACGCTGATGGTCAACAAGGTGGTGCGTCGGACTTTACCGCGAAACAAATCACTGATACCCGGAATATTATTTCCCGCCGCCGCTTTAGCCCGATGCCACTCTTCCGGTTCACGCACAGCGCGACGTATCCACAAAACAAGGAATGCTGGAAGAATTCCAACTAAGAAAACGTAACGTGGGGGTTGGTCGGCCAATATAAAAGTAGTCGCGCATGCGAGAAGGACGCCTAGATTAACACCTGTTTGCAACACAGCAGCAATCCATGGTCGCCATTTTTTCGGCCACGTTTCGGACAATAACGAAGATCCGACAGCCCATTCACCTCCGATGCCTAACGCAGCCAAAAACCGAAAAATCATCAATTGCCACCATGTTTGGGCAAAAAAAGCTAATCCAGTAAAAATTGCGTATGTTAATATTGTCAAACTCAACGCCCGGCTACGCCCCAGCACATCGCCAATCCGTCCAAAAAACGCTCCCCCCAACGCCCAGCCAACAAGAAAGGACGCCTGTATGTAGGAACTATATCTCTTAACCTGCGTATCACTCGTGGTTTGGGCATGGATGAGTTCCATCACAAATGGTGCGGCGACCAATGTGTAAAGGTGCATGTCCAGTCCATCGAATAACCATCCCAGCCATGCTGCGAGTCCAGACTTCTTTTGTTGACCTGATAGATCCTTCCAGCCTTCGGGAGCCTGGTTTGATAATGTCGCACCGTTTTTGTTGTCACTTGGCATAATAAATTGCATTACGAGTCGCTCCTAAATTCAGGAATTCACCACTCGTTTTTTCTGGGTCGTCAGGAATCTAAAGAGTCGCGAAGGAAAGTGCAAACTGTGAAAAAGCTGGGATTAGATTTCTGTCTATTAGATATAACATACATTGTGCGTAATTAAAAATATGGAAGAACTGCGGAACTCCTTGCTTAGTTATTAAATCCGTCGGATAGCTCGTTAACGGTAACCCCATCCAAAACGATCCGTCAGAGGCCAGTAAACAAACCAACATTTCCCAATGATGTTTTCCTGAGGAACATCGCCCCATCCTCGCGAGTCATAGGAGTTGAGCGAATTATCTCCCATCGCGACGTAGCGATCTTTGCCACTGACAAATTCCGTGGTTGCTTTATCAAAAAGTGGAGCCAACCCGAATCGATTGTATTTCGCGGCCACATTGTTGTTGATGTGACCGAGGTAAGGATGAGGAGTTCCAGGATTGCTGAAAGTATAGACATACTCAAAATGTCGCGTGTTCGCATCCAAACGACGACCGTTCACGACCAGATGACGGTCATCACCGATGGTCAGATGCTCATTAGGCAACCCGACCAATCGTTTGATATAGAGTTGATCTTGAGGGAGATCATGAATTCCGCGCGTTTTGAAAACAAAAATCTCACCTCGTTCAGGACGCCGGAAATTATAGGTCATACGATCGACTAGCAAGTGATCGCCACTCGATACCTTTAGTTTCACAATATCATCACCTTTGCGGTAAAACTGACCGACGTGGAGATTGGCTCGCTTATCCAAATCATCGGGAACAAACCAGAACCGTAGATTTTGTCCTGCGAAGGTAATGTTTTGTATTTTAACGAATGGAAATACGGTTCGCGGCGATGAAATCGAAGAAATTTCTCCATCTTCCGAGGCGACACGATGGTAGTAACAGGAACCATTTACGATATATTCCTTAATCCGGCCGAACCAAGTCGGAACGATGGCTCCAGGTCGATTTCTTAAATCGTCATGGGTGATTCCAAACAAGGTGGGTTGCATAGACCCTGTGGGGATCTTGGTAAGTTGGAGAAAAAAGGTTGTGATGGCCAAAATCACCGTGACTGCCAAGGTGATCTCACGAATTTGTTCGCGCATCTGTCCACCTGGGAACGGTTTTAATTTGGCATTCGCGAGGTTTTCAAGTCGCTGCATCGAAGATTTGACTTGAGCAACCGGAATAGAGCGGATCTCTTTTTTGAATTCTAGTATCCCTGTTTTGAGTTCTAATAGATCCTGTGGCGACAAGAGATCGCTTTGTTCGGAGACGAGTTTTTGCACCTGTCGACGCATTTCGCATGCGTGCCGCATTTGAGTGGAGGTAAGCCAACGCCAGATCATGATTTTCAACGCACTCCCCAACCAAATCTTTCCGAGATCGGCCAGAAAACGAAGGAGTGTCGCCCCACCGCTTTTTCCTTAGGAAAATCACCCCAGTAACGAGAATCGTAGCTGCTCATGGTATTATCACCACAGACAAAAAGGTGGTTGGTTCTCACGGTAAATTTCGCCAGTCCATCGGAGAAATGGGGTGCGTAATGCGGAACTTCCGGTTTACCAAACTGCCTTCCGATTTTGTCGTTCACATGACCGGAATAATGATCTTCTTTTGGGGGGGTCTTGAATGCATAGAGATTTTCAAAATGAGGTGTCGCGGCATCAAGTCGGGTGCCGTTTATTACGACGTGACGATCATCCCCGATCTGTATGGTTTCTCCTCCAAGTCCGATAAGGCGCTTAATATAATGTGTGTTTTGGGTGATGTTGGGGATTCCCGTGGATTCAAAAATAATGATGTCCCCCCGTTTCGGATGCCGGATATTGTAAGCGACCCGGTCAACAAATAAACGGTCACCACTGGTCACTTTGAGTTTAATAATACTCTCTCCCTTTTTAAATTTTTGCCCAACCACAATGCCAGATCGGTTGTAGGGTGGCGCGAATAAACTGTCCGGAGGAAGCCAAACTGAGTAGATCTGTGATCCTACTTTGAATTGCTGTTTTTGAACAAATGGAAGAAATTGCTTTGGCTCCCCTGCCCCTTCGAATACGCCGTCTTCTTTGGCTATAACATGGTAGTAGGATTCTCCATTAACAAAGAATTTATAAATTCTTCCTACAATTGAAGGATAATTAGTTGTTTCAGAACCACGTAAATCTTGGTGTGTGATTCCAAACAAGCTCGGTTGCATGGATCCCGTGGGGATTGCCATGGGCTGAAGAAAAAATGTGCGGATAGCCAAGGCTACAACCAACGCAACCAGAGCCACATCTACATTTTCCCTGACCGAAGAGTTCGGGTAAATCTTGAAGTATTTATCAGCGGTCAGCGCAAGTTCTATTCCAGCAGAATCGATTCTTTTTTTTGGCGTGTTTGGATCCGAAAGAATTTTCCTAAACTCGTCGATTGCCTGTTCAATTTTTTGCCGGTTTGCAATCGTTAAAATGTCGTCTTGAGCACGGAGATGTTTCTCGATGCGTTTCAGCAGTTCATGACCTTGGCGAACCGATTTTGATAAAAGCCATCGTAGCATCTATTCCCCTACCCTAGTTAAGCTTTGAGAACTTCTATGAAAGCTTCCTGCGGAATTTGCACTGTTCCAAAGGCTTTCATTCGTTTTTTACCTTCTTTTTGCTTCTCAAGAAGTTTGCGTTTTCGAGAAATATCGCCGCCGTAGCATTTGGCAGTAACGTCCTTTCGCATGGCAGTGACAGTTTCTCGAGCCACAAATTTTCCGCCGACCGCCGCTTGGATGGCGACAGCATACTGTTGTTTAGGAATGACTTCCTTAAGTTTTGAAGCCAGTGCCCGACCTCTTAACTCTGCCTTATCGCGATGCACGATGCAGGAGAAAGCATCCACCGGTTCGGAATTAACAAGCAAATCCAATTTCACCATTTCCGAAACACGAGGTTCATCATGTTCGTAGTCCATGGACCCGAATCCTCGGGTAATGCTTTTGATGCGATCATGGAAATCGATGAGAATCTCATTCAAAGGCATTCTACTGGTCAACATCACACGACGTTGGTCGAGCGTTTCGGTGTTGTCGATAGCGCCCCGTTTCTCGGCGATGAGTGCCATCATATCTCCGATATTTTCGTTGGGACAGATAACGAACGCTTTCACCATCGGCTCTTCGATTTTCTCGATGAAGTTTGCCTCAGGCATGAAAGCTGGATTATCCACCTCCTTCATGGTGCCATTCGTCATGTAAACACGGTAAATAACGCTCGGATAGGTCGCGATAATATCCATGGCATATTCTCGACGAAGCCGTTCCTGAACGATTTCCAAGTGCAACAGTCCAAGAAAACCGCATCGAAAACCGAAACCGAGAGCGACGGAGCTTTCCGATTGATAAACGAAAGCCGAATCGTTTAATTGGAGTTTCGCAAGGTTGCCCTTTAGGTGTTCATAATCCGCCGTATTGATCGGATAGATGCCGCTGAACACCATGGGATGGATTTCTTTGAACCCAGGCAGAGCGGGAGAAGGGTTGCGCCAGTCAGTCAAGGTGTCCCCCATTTTGACATCCTTCGGGCTCTTGATATTGGCCGTTACGTAACCCGTTTCACCCACGGTGAGGACGTCACGCACATAGGGTTTGGGATTGAAACTTCCTACTTCCTTTATTTCTACATTCTTGCCCGAATGCAAAAGCTTAACCATCATTCCCGCTTTCAACTCTCCATTAAAAACACGGACGTGGGTGACCACGCCTTTATAGGTGTCAAAGTAGGAATCGAACCCGAGAGCTTGGAGTGATTTTTCCCCAGTGGGAACCGGCGGTGGAATCCGCTCAACGATGGCCTCTAAAATGTCCTCAATCCCAATTCCTTCTTTGGCTGAGGCTAGGATCGAAGTGTCTCCCGGAATGGCTAAAATTTCTTCCAACTGTGATTTTGTTTGGGGGACATTGGCGTGAGGCAGGTCGATTTTGTTGATCACAGGAATGATCGTCAAATTCTGCTTCATCGCCAGATGGACATTGGCCACCGTCTGAGCCTCCACTCCTTGGGCGGCATCAATAATCAACAAGGCTCCTTCACAAGCACTCAGACTTCGTGACACCTCGTAAGCAAAATCAACATGGCCAGGGGTATCAATAAGGTTGAGTTCGTAGGTTTCCCCATTTTTCGCCGTATAGAGCATCGTGACAGGGTGAGCCTTGATCGTGATGCCTCGCTCTCTTTCCAAATCCATCGAATCCAACAATTGATCCTTCATCTCCCGTGTGGCAATGGTGCCCGTTCGGTGCAATAAACGATCGGAAAGAGTGGTCTTTCCATGATCAATGTGCGCGATAATACTGAAATTCCGTATATACTTTGGATCCATGTCAATTCTGTCAGGCTGGACTGAACCTAGGTCAAATTACTTCGTTTTGAGATTAGGAAAATAATCCTCCTAATCCTTGACGCCCTAGAGGTCGCAGACCATCAGCAAGATAACGGCAAGCAAGTGGAAGAAAAGGCAAATTGATGACAACCACGAATCCCATCGGAGGCGAATTATCAAATAAACCTATTCGACCTCGGGGTTTTATCCTGATATGAAAGCCTGATTGATCACTATGAAACACAGCATTCCATCCCTCCTGTTTTGCGCGATCCTGCTACTCTCAGGTTGCAGCAAGTCGAGTGACCCCCAAACTTCCACAGGTGCAGTTCCTCAACGAGGAACCATCGGGGTATCCCTGTTGGCTCTCGACAACCCGTTCTTTCAAGTTATCGGAGACAACATTACCGCGACCGGAAAAAAGTACGGATTTGCGACAATTGTGGTCAGCGGTGACAAGGACGTAGCCAAGCAAAGCAACCAGATCAAAGATTTCATCGTCAAAAAAGTCAGTGCTATCGTCCTCAGTCCTTGTGATTCAAAGTCAATTATCCCCGTGATTCAGGAAGCAAATGCAGCAGGCATCCCTGTGTTCACAGTCGATATTCCCTGCAATGAAACGGGTGTAAAAATCGTAACCCAAATTGCCAGTGACAATTATGGCGGCGGCAAGGAAGCGGCACAAGCGATGATTGAAGCCTTGGGCGAGACAGGTGGGAAAGTTGCCGTTCTGCATTTCAAACAAGCTGAATCCTGCCTCTTAAGAGTTAAGGGATTTCAGGATTTTCTTAAAACACACAACGCGAAGAGCACAGGCAAAATTGAGATTGTAACCGAATTGGAAAGCGGCGGAGCGAAGGATATGGGATACAAAGCTGCCGAAGACGCTCTTCAGGCACATCCCGAATTAAGAGGGATATTCGCTATTAACGACCCTTCCGCTTTAGGTGCAAGGGCAGCCCTCGAAAAAGCTGGAAAAACACAGGTCATCATCATTGGTTTTGACGGTCAACCCGAAGGAAAACAGGCGATCAAGGATGGAAAAATCTACGCCGACCCGATTCAATTTCCTGATAAAATGGGAATACAAATCGTCGAGTCCATCATTCGTCATTTGAGTGGTGAGGTGCTTCCGCCTCAGACGCTCATTCCCACCAGGCTTTATAGAAAAGCGGACGCCCTAAAAGACCCTGAACTCAAATAAACTTCAGCGGATCGACCTAAGTTTTCGGAACCAAGCTAGACCCATGATGGATTCGACTCCGCTGCTCGACATGAGGGGGATTGTGAAATCCTTCCCCGGTGTGCAGGCGTTGCGCGGGGTTGATCTTAACCTGCATGAGGGGGAAGTTCTCGCGTTGCTGGGTGAGAATGGCGCGGGCAAAAGCACCTTGATTAAAATACTTGGCGGAGCATGTCGTGCCGATCAAGGAAACATTTTCATTCATGGTAAACCTACCGATTTCACAGCATTGCAGGATGCTCAGGAATCAGGAATCGCGGTAATCTACCAAGAGTTTAACCTTGTCCCGACCCTCACAGCTTATGAAAACATATTCCTAGGTCATGAAGTCACTCGTTTTGGTTTCGTTTCACACCGAAAAGAACGACAACAGGCTCTAGCATTATTTCAGCGGATGGGTGTTGAAATTGATGTCGATATACCGTGTAGATCCCTAAGCACCGCCCAACAACAGCTCGTTGAAATTGCAAAAGCACTCGCCTTCAAGGCTCGGATCATCGTCATGGATGAGCCGAGTGCGACCTTAACGTCATTTGAGGTGGGGCGATTGTTTGAAATAATTCGGGATCTCAAACGACAAGGAATAGGGATTATTTACATCAGTCACCGACTGGAAGAAGTGACGACCATCGCGGATCGGGTATCGGTGTTACGTGACGGACAGAATGTTGGCGAAAAAGACATCTCTCAAATTACTCGTCCGGAATTGATCGAAATGATGGTGGGTCGTCCGCTCAAGGATGAATTCCCCAGTCGCAATTCCCCAATCGGGACAACGCGATTAAAGATCAACCAATTGAGACGAGGACGAGAAGTGCAGGATGTTTCATTCTCAGTGCGACGAGGAGAGATCCTCGCATTGACAGGGTTGGTAGGGGCAGGGCGAACGGAAACTGGGAGATTAATATTTGGGGCTGATGTAAAAGAATCGGGCGAGATTTGGCTGGATGGCAAGCTGTTGGACATCCGCTCCCCTAGAGACGCGATCGCCATGGGGATTGGTTTTTTGACTGAGGATCGAAAACTGCAAGGGCTTGTTTTAATGCATCCGGTTCGCGACAATTTTGGGCTTCCTAATTTAGGGTGGCTTTCACGATTTGGTTTCGTGCAGCAACAATTTGAGCGGGATCACTTCAGTCGATATATAGAACTACTGAAGATCAAAATACCCCACATGGAACAAGTTGCTTGCAATCTTTCAGGTGGAAACCAGCAAAAAGTGGTGCTCGCAAAATGGTTGGCTCGAAACTGCGACATCCTAATTTTTGACGAACCAACACGTGGTATCGATGTCGGTGCGAAGTTCGAAATCTACAAGCTGATGAATGAACTTGTGGCCTCAGGAAAGTCCGTGATTATGATCAGTTCTGAATTTCCTGAGGTTCTTGGCATGGCAGACCGAGTCATCGTCATGCATGATGGTAAAATAACAGGAGAAATCACCGATATGAGATCAGCTACTCAAGAGCACATTATGCAACTAGCCGTGGCTTGAAATAATGAAACAATCCATCTCCAGATTCATGACCAACTACGGCATGGTATTTGTTTTTTTGATCCTTTGTATTTTCTTTAGCATTGCCACATACACGGATCAAATGCCTAAGGGCGAATCTGCTGCGAAGCAGGTGATCGAGGCGATCAAAAATAAATTTCCTACCTCACCAAAAGTGCTCATTGCGGCGAGCGGTTTACCAGAAGACACAATTTATATTTCCACGCTCGAACGCGGACTCGCTGCGTCAGGGGGGCGGATTATTGGAATCGTCAATGGAGAACCCCGAGAGGCTCGTGAAGCCATGGAGAAGGCCAATAAAAATGGAGAAATTATAGAGGCCATCGCTTGCACTCATGTGACGAGTGGTTGGTTGGTTTTTTCTGAGATCACCAATAAATTTCCTGCAATCGGTAAACCGGTCGTAATCACGCCTGTGAGTTATCGGTGGCCTAATTTTCTCAAGTCTGAAAATTTACTCAATATTGCGAATCAAATCGCCGTGATCGCGATTGTTGCGATTGGAATGACCATGGTAATCATAACAGGAGGCATTGATCTTTCAGTCGGTAGCCTCCTCGCTCTTTCGGCCGTGTTCGCGGCAAAATTCATCCGAGATTGTGCAGGTGGAATGCAGGCGACTGCAGGAGGAATGCTGATTGCCTGTGTGGCTGCCATTTTACTTTGTGGAGTCATAGGTGCCTTTTCCGCACTCATGATCACTAGGTTTGGCATTCCCCCTTTTATTGTGACATTGGCGATGATGCTGGTCGGCAGCGGATTAGCTTATATCCTAGCGGGTGGACAATCGATTTACCAAATACCGGACTCGTTCGTGTGGTTAGGTCGCGGAGCAGATTTTTTCGAGTTACCCAATGCCGTCGTGTTGATGCTCACCCTCTATTTGTTCGCCCATATACTCATGTCGCGAATGAAACAAGGGCGTTACCTTTATGCCGTTGGTGGGAATCGAGAAGCTGCGCGGCTTTCGGGAGTGCCTGTGGA
>CAMBHS010000007.1 GCA_945867235.1 Akkermansia muciniphila | reverse complement strand
CGCGGATGGCAGCGGGTGGACGCGGCGGCATTGGCAATGTTGCACCAGAATTTCAAATCATTCTGGGCCAGGCTGGGGCGGTGCTTTGGAGGGTTGCCGTTTTACGTGGGGCATCCTGACGCCGCTCCTTCTACGGTGGAGACAAAAGCCTATGGTTGGATTCTCGATCTTGAACCCCGGGCGGATGGATTGTATGCCCGCGTCCACTGGACGGCCGAAGGTTGGGCGTTGATCCAAGGCGGACATTACAAATTTTATTCGCCATTCTGGGAAGCCGAGCCGATCGGTTCGCGAGACGGTCGCCCCTTGTTCCGCCCCGTGCGATTGATCTCCGCAGGGTTGACCAACCAACCCAACCTGCCCGTCCCCCCGTTGGCCAACACCGCCCCCATCGCGGCGACAGATTTTGACGCGTGGATGGAAACCACCCTGCAAAGCGGATGGGCGACCCCCGCCCAGGAAATGCGTCTCCGCCAGGAATTTGCCGCCGGGCATCTCGCGAATCAACAGGGTCTCCCGCCATCGGTCCTGCATGTCGAGGCCCAGTGCCACACACGACACTTGTCGCGCCGTCGATCGGGTGCCGTGTCGGGAGGAGATCGAGCCCACCGCGTGCGCGAAGCCGTCGCCGCAAAAATGGCGCAGGGCATGAGTTACGACGCGGCGTGGGCCGGTGTCAAAACCGATCAACCGCGCCTTTTTGAACTCATGAGCACCGGAACTCATGCCTCCTCCTGACCCCCAATTTCACCCCGGGTGTTCCGGGGTGTGTGTCCCCGCAATAAAACAACAGAGAAAGTAGAAACATGAAATCAAATGGAATGAAACGAGCCTTCAAAGGCCTTTACCAACGCCTCCGCAAACGATGGTTGGCGGAGAACAAACCGCACCGCCGCGTGAAGCTGGCCAACATCGCCGAAGGCATCCACGCGGGCCAGATCACGAAAGCCTCCGATGCGATCATTACCGAGCGCTATCTGCTCGGAAAAATCGGCAGCACGACCGACCGCGTCAACGTCTGTGCGGCGATCGATACCCCCATGGGCGTCATCACCGACGAAGCCGCCGCCGTGGGCGACATGGTCAATGTCGCCTTGCTGGGCTGCGCCGGTTTCACGATCCGCATGGTGGCCTCGGCAGCCATCGCGCAAGGAGCCTTGGTGGAACCCGCTGCCTCCGGACGCATCGCCACTCTGGGGAGCGGCGTAGGGACGCATCATGTCGTGGGTCGCGCCTTGGACGCAGCGAGTGCAGCGGGGGATGTGATCGAGGTCGATCCCTTTTACTTCCTCCGTGTCATCTAACATCCACCTAAAACTCGTATGAATACTCCTATGAAAACGGAACCTCAATTAGACCTCCCCATCCGCAGTGCTCCCGACACGCTCGCCGCATTCCGTCCCGAAGAACGGTTCGCGGTGGACAATGGACGCATGACCCCCGGGCAAGTTGCCCTCGCGAATGAGTCGCGCTTCAACGCCTCATTTTTTTCCGAGCCCCTGACGGCCTACGCTGTCGGTTGGCGTGACCCCAATCAAATCGAGGAAACTCTCGATTTCCTCTTTCCCCCGGTGCAAGTGGGTCGGAGATTCGAGTTCAAGAAAGCGGACAATGCCGAAGCCTTTTACTCGGAAACCGATGACCTCCGCGCGATCGGGGCGGACTTCAAACGCGTCGATTACAAGGGCAGCACCCAGTTGGAAAAAACTTACAACAAGGGACTGACCCTACGGATCGATCTGGACCAAGTGGACGGAATGCCGAACTGGCGCGAGGTCTTCACGTCGCGTTTGCTGCAACGCCTTTTGCGCAGCGAATTGCGGCGGGCAATCACCGCCCTCTCCGGAGCCGCGACAAACACCGCCAAAACGTGGGACACCACCGCCGGAAAGGACCCGGATCAAGAAATCCTCACCGATCTCATCGCCGCCGTGGACGACTCCGGCGTGAGACCCAATCGACTCCTGTTCGGGGATGTGGCTTGGAACAAACGCCTGATCGCCCACCGGGCCCAGGCGAGTGCAGGAGGGTTCGCCTCAGCAGGGTTGACCGCACCTGAGCTCGCCGGGTTCCTCGGAGTCGATGGCATCCGAATCTCCCGCGAGCGATACCAAAACACCGCCACCGCCAAATCGAAAGTCACGCCGGACATCGTGCTGGAATTCTTTGCCGAGGATGGACTCGGGCCGGATGATCCCAGCCACGGAAAACGGTTCTGGAGCGCGGTCGAAAGCGGCGGCAAATACCGCATTTACGAGCAGGCCGTTAGTGCGAAAATGATCGATCTCACAGTCGAACATTACAGCAACTGCGTGGTCACCTCCACCGTAGGGCTGCGCAAACTCACGATCAGCTAACACCCCCATCCCCACCCGCAAAACCCACAGCCCATAAACCGCAGAGAACGCCGCCCACCTCAGGCAAAAACGGAACCCATTCCGTCCCGCCAAGAGAAACCCGGCGTCCTCTGCGGTTCCATGAAAACATTTTCCGCATCTGGTTTTTTGCTTCGCGCTGGGCGGGTGGGGTGTTGTCGTGAGGGAAGCAGGAGGGCGTCGGCATTCACCTTGATCGAGTTGCTGGTCGTCATCGCGATCATCGCGATTCTTGCGGGGATGTTGCTTCCGGCGTTGGGGAAGGCGAAGGCGAAGGTGGGGTCTATGAAGTGCATGAACAATCTGAAGCAGTTGGGGATTGCGAATTTCATGTATGTGAACGACACGGGAAAAATCCTGCCTTACAACATCGTGGATTTATGGATGGCCGGGTTGGTGCAGTTGTATGCGAATGTGGGGAGTGTGAGGTTCTGTCCTGCCGCCCCGTATAATGCCCGGAAGCCCACGGGGTCGGCGACGACGGCGTGGGTCTGGGATGCGACGCTGGCACCGGGGTCGAAAATACCGAAGTGGGCGGGGAGTTACGCGTTGAATGGCTGGATGTATGCGGGGGATTGGCCGGACGCGGTGGGGCTGTATCCGAGTGTGAAGAATGCGTTTCGGATTGAGACGGATATCCGGATGCTTTCGACGACGCCGATTTTTTGTGATTCGATGTGGGTGGATGCGTGGCCGCAGGAGAAGGCCCGGGCTGCGGGGAATGTGCTGGAAGGGGACTCGGGTCTGAATGCGGGGATGTCGCGCATTGTGCTCTCACGGCATGGGACGGGACCGAACTCCGCGCCGCGAATTCTTGCCAAGGGACAACGGTTGCCGGGATCGATCAATCTCGTGTTTGCGGATGGTCACGCGGGGACGAGCCAGAATGAAAAATTGTGGGATCTGACCTGGCACAAGAATTGGACGAACCAGGTGCAGCGTCCGCAGTGAGGTTGCGGGTGTGGAAGAATATTTGTTGAACGGTTGGTGGGGGTGTGGTAGTGTCCCAGAAATACCACAACTTGAATTTATTGGACACTCAATCAGTTCTTAAATTCCTCAACACACAAATGCTATGAATACAAAGGTCACTTTTCTCGCGGTGGCACTGGGTGCCTCCTCTCTGATCGGAATGGCGAAGGATGAAAAAGCTCCTCGCGAAATGGATGTGAGTATCATCCGACAGGGTCGTCCCGGGGGGGCGTTTCATCTGCTGCCGCCGATGGCGAGGGAGGCTCTGGACATCACGAAGGAACAGCAGAAGAAGCTGGATGAACTGGAGGCGAGCTCAAAATCGAAACTGGAAAAAATCCTGACACCGGAGCAGGCGAAAAAATTGAAGGATCGGAGACCGCCGGGAGGTCGTGGGGAGGATGAGAGGATGGAGGTCGAGGTGATCCAGCGGCGTGGAGGGTCTCTGAGGTTGGAAGGTGGAGAGGGGGAAGGACAGAGGAGAGTCGAGATCACGCGGCGTGAATTTGGACCGGGCGAAGCAGGGCGGGGTGGTCCTGGAGGACCCCGTGGACAGGGTGGACCGGGCGGGCCTGGTGGTCCACGGGGGAACATGGGTGAACAGCGTCCGATGCCGCCGCTTCTCGGCGCGCTTGATCGGAACGGGGATGGAATTTTTGATGCCGATGAGATCGAGCACGCGGCGAGGGCTTTGAAAAAATTGGATAAGAATGGCGATGGCAAGGTGACGCCTGACGAATATCGCCCGCAGCGGCCGGGTGGACAGGGTGGGCAGGGTGGACAAGGTGGTCCCGGAGGGGAAGGGCGCGGAAGACCGCAGCCTCCCAACGGTGACAGGAGGCCTTAAGGTCCTGGCTAGCGGGGCTCCGTTCCGCCGGAGGGCGGAACGGATTTAATATGCGAAAGAATAAAGTGGGTTCCCTTGCAACGCTGCTGGGGTTTGGGATGGTGATGTCCGGGTGGGGCTATGCCGGGGATGCTCGGATAGATTCGTGGCTTACAAAGGATTCCGGACGTTACGCCCGGATTTACGCCAACGCGGCCGCACAATCGGCACGGAGCACCTCGACGACGTGGAGCAACGGGACGCAAACGCAGGCTCTGCCGTCCTACTCGGGGGTGCAGGAGTTGTATTCGTCAGCGAACTGGATTTACCTGCGCACGACGGGGCTGGGGTTGCACACGATGGGACCTTGGCCGGCGAACTTTCCGAATCTGCCTGTCAACCAACACGCGTTTTATCGACTTCCACGTCAGGGAACAGCGAGCATGACGCATGCCCTGACGGATCTGGGATCGATCGGGTATTTTGTGGATGGCGTGGCGATGTTCGATTCGCGGGATGGATTCGTTTGGACAGGATCGGCGGAAGGCAACGGGGTGGGGTATTGGAATCGCGATGCGTATGTGAACGAGGGGCCAACATTCGATCCTGCGAATGCCCACCAACCGGGGAACGGAGCGTATCACTACCACGCGAACCCGATCGCACTGCGGCACATTCTGGGAGACCACGTGGAATTTAATGCGACAACCCAGGCTTACTCCGAATCTGTGGGAGCGGTCGCTCAGCATTCGCCCATCCTCGGCTGGGTGCGCGATGGGTTTCCGATTTATGGACCCTACGGTTATGCCAACGCCGCGAATGCCGCGAGCGGTGTGCGCCGGATGATTTCTGGTTATCAATTGAGAAACGGCGAGCGCGGCACGGATACCCTGAGTGCATCGGGCCGCACCTCGATCCCGGCGTGGGCGACGCGGTTGTATGCGGTCGCTGCCACTCAGAGCGGGCCTGCGGTTTCAACGGCCTATCCGTTGGGACGCTATATGGAGGATAATGCTTACCTCGGGGATTGTGGAAAAATCCAAGGTACGGATTTTGATTTGGACGAGTGGAATGGTCGATTCGCGGTGACGCCGGAATTTCCGAACGGGACGTATGCCTATTTTGTCAGCATCGCGGCGAATGGAACGCCCATTTTTCCGTATAATATCGGCCGCGCATTTTATGGCAATCCCACCGGAGCCGCCGTCACGACTCTGGCAGAAACGGTGACGACAAATTATATGGGAGGGGCACAGTCGCCTATTGAGGGAGAGGTTTCGAAATGGGCGAACGCCGAGGTGACGCTGGTGTGGAGCGCCTTGGAAGGGGGAACTTACCGCGTGGAATCGACGTCTCAATTCACGGGATGGATCCCCGTGGCTGCCGATGTGGTGCCTGTGAGGAATCGGGTGACGAAGGTCACGGGCACGTCGGAAAATCAGTCGTTTTTTCGTCTGGTTCAAACAGGGATGGCGAATTTTGATTCTGTAACAAACACCACGACGACGGGAGGACCGGGACCCGGTGGCGGAGGTGGAGGGCCGGCTCTGACGAGTGTGACGCCTAACTCGGGGAATCGAGGGAGCACCGTATCGTTGGCGATGGTTTTAGGAGGGATGGCACCCCCAACGAACGTGAATCCGCTATCGGCCACCGTGGGGACGATCGCGGGGTCCAATCTGAGTCGCAACGGCACCACGGTGACGGCTAGTTTTGCGATTCCAGCGACAGCGACTCTGGGCGTGGTGACGGTGAGTGTGGTGTTCCCCGGGCCTCCGGGAATGGGCAACGTCACGTTCACGCTCGCTAATGGATTTACCATTCGTTGAGGATGGAACGTCACTCGGCACTTTCATTGTCGGGCGTATTGGTTTTCATATTCCTGACATGGGGTGGTCTTGCGGCGGGTAGGGCTGCGACCTCGCATCACGCGTTGCAGGTGGAAATCCGGCCGCGGTTCAACAAGGCACCGCTGGTGTTTGATTCGTTGACGAACACTCTCGCGAATGGCCAGAAAATCTCCGTCACGCGGTTGGATTATCTGGTTTCCTCGTTCGCCCTGCATCAACGGGACGGCGGTTGGCTGACGCTTTCAAACAGGTTCGCCTACGTGAGCGGAAGGGAGGGGCGGAATTGGTTTCGTGTGGATGCAATTCCCGAGGGGAGTTACGACCGGATCCGATTTGATGTTGGAGTTCCGGTGCAGGAAAACCATGAAGACCCAGCACACCTGCCGCCGGATCACGCCCTCAATCCGAATCTGAATGGGCTCCATTGGAGTTGGCAAGGGGGGTATATCTTTCTCGCGATCGAAGGGGATTGGTTGCGGCAAAATGGCAAACGAAGCGGGTATTCCTACCACCTCGCCACGGATCGATTGTTGAGAACGATCACACTGCCCGTTGCCTTGGAGTTGAGTGAGGATCGAGAACTCTTGCTTGGATTGGAGGTGGGCGAAATTTTTTCTGGCAAGCACCGGATCGCATTGAGTGAGGACACGACATCGACCCATTCACGCGAGCAGGACGAGCTGGCGGGGCGGCTGCAGGAGAATCTTGCCGGAGCCTTTGTTGTCGATGGAATTCAAAAGGCGGAACCCAAACCTCTCGTCGGAGCCAGCCGTCAACAGGTGGAAATGGCCGCGACCGCCAGGTTGTATCGCTACACGTTCGCCCGGTATTTTCCCCAACCCCTTTTGCCTGTGGATAATCCGATGACGGTGGAAGGAGTCGAGTTGGGGCGTCGTCTTTTTGAAGAGCCGTTATTGTCGATCAACAATAAACAATCGTGCCGTTCGTGTCATCAGCCCGAGGCGGCGTTTGCGGATCCTCGGCGATTGAGTCTCGGTGCCGAAGGACAGATCGGGTCGCGGAATGCGATGCCCTTATTGAATCTGGCATGGAAAAAAACATTTTTTTGGGATGGCCGATCGTCGAGACTACGCGATCAAGTTTTGCAGCCGATTCAAGACCCTCTTGAAATGCACGAGACCTTGGCGAATGTGGAGAAGAAGCTGACGCACGCGCCCAGTCAAGCGGGTTTGAATTATTCCAACCTATTTGCACGCGCTTTCGGAACGCCGGTCATTACCGCGGATCGGATCGCTCGTGGCTTGGAGCAATTCCTTCTCGCGCAGGTCTCCTACCGCTCGGCATTTGATCGTTCGCTCGCGGGGGAAACCGAACTCAACGCGGAAGAGAAACGCGGGTTTGAACTTTTCAACACCGAGTATGATCCACGTCGCAATCAGTTGGGGGCGGATTGTTTTCACTGCCATGGAGGACCGTTATTCCAGAGTCAAAGTTTCGCGAATAATGGACTCGATGAGGCGGGAAAAGATTTGGGACGGTTCGGCGTGACAGGACGTCCGGGAGACAAAAATAAATTTGCCGTGCCCACCCTTCGCAATGTCGCTCTGAGCGCGCCTTACATGCACGACGGACGGTTTGAAACGCTCGAACAAGTCGTCGCCCATTACAGCTCGGGCATCCGCCCCAGTCCGACGCTCGACCCCAACCTGGCCAAGCATCCGGAGAAAGGATTGAACCTCAGTCTCGCGGATCAAAAGGCGCTGGTGGCTTTTCTTCGAACATTGACAGACACCAGGCGGGCATTAGAAAAAACCCAACCCTGACCCGAGGTCGCTGCCTAATCCGATTGAGCGGATTTAAATTCCGTGAGCAGAGATTGAAGTTGGGCAGGAGGGAATTGTTGGCGGATTTTTTTGATGGCCAGTCCGACCAATAAATCGCAACGCTCGTTTTGGGGCTGGCCCGCGTGGCCTTTGACCCATTCCCAACGCATGGTATGGCGTTGTGTGGCTTGGTCGAGAGCGATCCAGAGGTCCTGATTTTTGACGGGCTTTTTAGCTTGGGTGCGCCAGCCGGAACGCTTCCATCCAGTGATCCACTGAGTGATCCCATCCTTGAGATAAACGGAGTCGGTATGCAAGGTGATGCGGCAAGGCTCGATGAGAATTCCCAAGGCTTCGACAGCGGCACAGAGTTCCATGCGGTTGTTGGTGGTGGCGGGTTCGCCTCCGCTCACCTCTTTCAGATGAGATCCAAATGCCAACACGGCCGCCCATCCGCCGGGGCCCGGATTTCCTGCGCAACCGCCATCGGTATAAATCGTGATTTCTTTCACGTGTCGCGTTGCGTGGCTGCGGAACTTTCGGTGGATAGAGCCGCGACAGTCAGCTCAAGACTCGCGACATCCGACACGTTGAGGACTTGCACTGTTTTATCGATGCGCTTCATGAATCCCGTCAGGGCGGTGCCGGGCCCGAGTTCGATAAAACGCGTGAAGCCCTGCGCGAGAAGATGGCGGATGGATTCCTCCCAACGCACGGACGCGGTGACCTGTTGGACAAGGCGGGCGTGGATTTCCGACGCGACACCATGAGGGAGTGCGGTGACGTTGCTCACAACCGTGACGGCAGGAAGGTTCAACGGAATGGCGGCGAGTGAGGCATGGAGTTGGGGCTGTGCGGAGGCCATCAAACGGGAATGGTAAGCACCCGCAACGGGGAGTGGGAGGGCGCGTTTGGCACCGCGTGATTTGGCGAGTTCGCAGGCTATGGAAATTTTATCGGACTCTCCTGAGATCACCAATTGACCGGGGCAATTCAGATTGGCGAGTTCCACATCTGCTTGGGCACAGAGTTCGCGTGTAGCGATTTCATCAAGACCAATGATGGCGGCCATCGCGCCGTGGGTGGTTTCGCAGGCTTCCTGCATAGCACGCCCGCGCAATTTCACCACGCCCAGACCGTCCTCGAAATCCATGACCCCCGCAGCGGTCAACGCGGTGAACTCGCCGAGGCTCAGACCGGCGGTGGCTTGGAATTTGAGTGTGGGCACGCGTTCGCGAAGGATTTGAAAAGCAACCCAGCTCACGAGGTAAATGCCGGGTTGTGCATGCTCTGTTTTGAGGAGTTCCGCATCGGGACCGTTGAAGCAGATGGAGGCGAGATCGTAACCCAGGGCGGAGTTGGCGCGATCAAACAAAGCGCGGGCGGTGGGGTATTGAGCGGCGAGGTCGTTGCCCATCCCGACGAATTGAGCACCTTGACCTGCAAATAACAAAGCAGTTTTCGACATAACAAAGGGAGTAGTTCTAGCGTGGCGGCAGGCGGGTTGGCAATCGGGTTTTTATTTGGGATGCCGATGCCGTGTGATCGAGGGAAGAATTTATTTGATGCCGCCAAGGCGATCTTTCCAAATGTGATAAAGCTGTGTGGTGGCGACGACATCGCGCAGGCAATACTCGGCGATCTCGCGGTATCGACCTGCGGCCACCATTTCGGCCATGCAAGTGCCATCGACTCCCTGAGCCTTTGGCGATTCGATAGCAAAAACTTTGCAGTAAAAATCTAGATTAAATTTCCGGGCGGCCCCTTCGCGACCGCTGACATTGTAAAAGGTGAACTGCTCCGCGAGGTCGCAATGGGGATCGACTTGATAACGGTAGCCTAACCAATTCTTTTTGGTGATTGGCACCTGGAGCACAGCGGAACGTAAATAAAGAAAGGGGACATCAAATCCACGACCGTTGAAAGTGATCGCCGTGTCGTAATGCTGGGCGACATCCCAGAACGTGGCGAGCAACTCGCGCTCATCCACGCATGGCACAAATGCGACCTCTGCATCATCGTGAATGGCCTCGGGATCGAAATCGTCGGCGGTGTAGAGCACCTGGCCGCGACCCGTGTCGGCATTGACCATCGCGATGCAAAGCACACTCGAAGTAAGGGGCCAAAGGCTGAGCATTTTTTCAATCTCAACACGCCGAGCTGCGCTCGCGAGCGGGTCGGCGATTCGATTGGCTTCACGAAAAAGGTATTCCTGCTGGATGTCATCGAAATGGTCAAGAGGTTGCGCGAGAGTTTCGATGTCGAAGACAAGTTTGGCCATGGGAACAAGGATGGAGAGAGCCTTGAAAAAAGAAAAGCCGCAATCACGTGATTCAACTCGGGAGAGAGAACAAAACGCGATTGCAGCGTGAAATTTAAACAGAATCTTCCGGATCACTGGGCACTCTACAACCGAAGGGCACTCTTTTAGGTGTCAGGAATTCACAGGGAATTATTACACCACGTGGATGAAGATTCCTACCGTCACTTAAGACGGCTCATCGAGATTCGACTATTTCTTACCTGCTTTCTTCGCAGGAGCTGCTTTCTTCGCAGGAGCTGCTTTTGCAGCTACTTTCTTTGCTGGAGCTGCTTTTGCAGCGAGTTTCTTTGTTGCCATGGAGCAATTCACCTCCAATCTATCCAAGTTAAGTTTCGGGTTGTCCTCGTGACTTTACTCAATTGATTTTTCTTGACCAGAGGAAATCGAAAAAAAGTAAAAGTATTTTCAAATTAATGTTTCGAACGCGTTACATCGCGGAAATTTTTTTTGTTCGCGCCGAGAATATTTTCCTTTTTGCAGCTACCGCAGATTCGTAACGTCATAAAAATATGGTCAGCGAAATTCAACTCACGCCGATGATGGCGCAGTATCAGCGCATCAAGCGGGAATTGCCCGCAGGGGCGTTGCTTTTTTTTCGCCTCGGAGATTTTTATGAAATGTTTTTCGAGGATGCGCAGGTGTGTTCGCAAATCCTGAATGTCGTTTTGACCAAGCGGGGTGCGGTCCCGATGTGTGGTATCCCGTTTCACGCAGCGAATGGATATATCAGCCGACTCTTGAGAGCGGGACGAAAAGTAGCGATCTGCGATCAGGTCGAGGAGGCTCGCCCCGGGCAGTTGGTGAAGCGTGAAGTGACGCAAATTCTCAGTCCCGGAACGCATTTCGATGACCGATTGCTGAATGCGGAAAAAAATAATTTTGTCGCAGGTGTTTTTTCTTCCGGAAAAAATTATGGAGTCGCCGTGGTGGACCTTACCACGGGAGATTTTAAGGTGACGGAAGTCAGCGGTGAACTTGCGTTGACCACAGAACTCGAGAGACTGCGGCCGGCGGAAATAATTTTTCCCGATGATCAACTCGCGTTGCAAGAAATGGTGGCTCGCGTTTTTTCCGTGGGCAACGTTCACGAAGGTTGGGTGTTCGCGCTGGAGACGGCTCATTACGCGCTGCGGGCTCATTTCAAGGTGGCGTCGCTGGATGGATTCGGATTGCGCGATCGGGCTGCTGCCATTGGTGCTGCGGGAGGATTGCTGCATTATGTCGGACAACATTTGCGGCGTGATGTGGCGCACCTGACTCGTCTTACTTTTTACGAAGCCACCGACTACCTCGTCTTGGATAGCATCACCTTGCGAACATTGGAAGTGCTGGAACCCTGCACGGAAACCACGGTCCGCACCGCTTCGCTTTATGGCGCGCTCAACCGATCCTCGACTCCGATGGGAGCGCGGCGGTTGCGTGATTGGTTGACCCAACCCCTCGCCTCGACAGCGGCCATTCACCAACGTCAGACAGCCGTGCAACAATGGCTGGATCATCCAGAAATCCTTGAACCATTCCGAAAGCACCTGACGGAGATTCGCGATCTGGAACGCACCGTGAGCCGCCTGAGCATTGGCAGTGGGAATGCGCGCGATCTCCACGCCCTCCGGCTTGCTTTGCAGGAGATTGCACCGATCCGCTCGCTGCTTGCGGGGCTCTCCACACCCTCCTCCGTGCGTACGATGGATTTGGTGCAGGAGGATTTTATTCCTGCGCCCGCAAATATTTTTCCGGAGGCGACAGATCTCACACGGGAACTCGCCGATCAACTGGCAGAACTTCCGGACCTGATCGATCTGTTGGGACGAGCCGTCGTCGAGGAACCCCCGCTCGCCATCAAGGAAGGAGGCATGATCCGAGACCAATTTGATCAGGACCTCGACGAACTCCGTGGAGCCACACGGGGAGGCAAGGATTGGCTGGCTCAGATGCAGCAGCAGGAAATTGAATCGACGGGAATCAGCTCGCTCAAAATTCGATTTAATTCCGTGTTTGGTTATTACATCGAGATCACCAAATCAAACTTGGATAAAGTTCCCGCCCACTACATCCGCAAACAGACCGTCGCCAATGGCGAACGTTACATCACCCCAGAATTAAAAGAGATGGAGGGAAAAATCCTCGGAGCCGAGGAACGATCCGTCAAGCTGGAGTATGAACTCTTTCATCGCCTGCGGGAGGCTGTGATCGCGCAACTCTCCGCGATCCAGAGCACGGCATCCGCATTGGCTCAACTCGATGTCCTTGCCGGATTTGCGGAAACCGCTCGGCTCCATCATTACACCCGTCCTGTGGTGGGCGACGAAGGTCAGCTCCATATTGAGGACGGACGGCATCCCGTGCTGGATCAAGCGGTGACGGACGAACGGTTCGTCCCGAATGACACGCTGCTTGATGTGCAACACCACCAGATCGCCCTCATCACCGGACCGAACATGGCGGGAAAAAGCACCTACATCCGACAGGTGGCTCTGATCGCGTTGCTCGCACACACAGGATCATTCGTGCCTGCGCGAGTTGCCCGGATCGACCTGATCGATCGGATCTTCACCCGCATCGGCGCGAGCGACGACCTCTGGCGTGGACAATCCACCTTCATGGTCGAGATGAGCGAAACCGCCAACATCCTCAACAACGCCACCCGCCGCAGCCTAGTAATCCTCGATGAGGTCGGGCGAGGGACAAGCACGTTCGACGGACTGAGCCTCGCGTGGTCGATCCTGGAGTATCTCCACAATCAAGTCGGAGCTAAAACACTTTTTGCCACGCATTACCATGAGCTGACCGAACTGGCACTCCGGCTCACGCGGATAAAAAATTTCAACGTGGCGGTTCGCGAGTGGAATGATCAAATCATTTTCTTGAGAAAAATAGTGGCCGGTGGGACGGACAAAAGTTACGGCATCCAAGTCGCACGACTGGCGGGCGTGCCACCCTCTGTCGTTGAACGCGCCAAAGAAATCCTATCCAATCTTGAGGCATCCGAACTCACACCCGAAGGCAAACCCCGCGCCCTCTCGCGTCACCGTGCCGAACGCAGCCAACTCCAATCCCTCACTCCCGCCCCGCAGTTGGATCTATTCCAATGACCCCGCCGTGGTCCGATTGGACGTGATTCGAATTGCAAATAATAACCAATGCTTGTTGGATGGATTGCCGTGAACTCTGACTTATTGCAGTTACGCCAAGCGGCGGAAATACTGGGTGTTCCCATCGAAACGATTCGCAGATGGGCAAAAAAGGGGCTCATAAAACCCACCCTCAACCATCTCAATGACAGAGTATTCAACATGGATGAACTCCGGCGGATGCAATCTAACTACCAGTGGGGTGATTCTGAAGCTCCAGAGTTGAAGGTATTGAAGCATTCTGAAACCAACTACAACGTCATTGAACTTTTTTCTGGCTGTGGCGGGATGGCACTTGGATTTGAAAATGCAGGGTTACAAACAAAACTTTTGGTCGAAATAGAGAAGAATGCGGTGGCAACATTGCGGAAGAACCGACCGCAATGGAACGTGGTCTCTGATGACATCAAAAATGTGAACTTTGGGGAATACTACGGATCGGTGGAAATCGTTGCGGGAGGGTTTCCCTGTCAAGCATTTAGTTATGCGGGCAAGGGTCTGGGGTTCGGAGAACCACGGGGAACTTTGTTCTTCGAATTTTTACGAGCGGTGAATGAAGTGCGCCCCAAAATAGCGGTCGGGGAAAATGTGAGGGGACTTTTGCAGCACGATGGAGGGCGCACCTTGGCGACGATGCTTCATTGTTTGAAAGAGTCCGGTTACAGACCGATGTTTCATCTTGTGCGGGCACAATTTCTTGATGTCCCACAAAAACGTGAGCGGCTTATCATCGTGGCTATTCGGGATGATTTCGACGCGATTCATTTATTTCCGAAGGAACACGATTATACAGTGACCCTGAGGCAGGCCTTCCAAAATGTTCCCCTTTCGGTCGGCTACACCTATTCCGCCCGCAAGTATGAGATCATGAAGCAGATTCCCCCGGGTGGATATTGGCGCGACCTGCCTGATGATCTGCAACGGGAATTTATGGGGGCGAGTTATTTCCAAGCAGGAGGACGCACGGGTATGGCGAGACGTCTTTCCATGGATGAACCATCGCTCACCTTGACCTGTAATCCTGCCCAGAAACAGACTGAACGCTGTCATCCCATTGAAACACGCCCTCTGAATGTGCGTGAATACGCCCGACTTCAGACTTTTCCAGACGACTGGGAATTTTGTGGGGCTGTTTCATCCCAATACAAGCAGATCGGAAATGCCGTTCCCGTCAATCTGGGTTATCATGTTGGTCGCAGTCTGATCTCGATGTTGGATGGGAAAAAAAATCCCAATGATTTTTACGTCAAATCAGAAGGGAAACAAATCGAAGGAAAACCATGGGACAAAAACCAATTGGAATTGGTTCTAGGTGGTAATTAACTGGGCGAAGATTTGTGCTTGCCCCAATTGAATAGTCGGTTGTGGAGGTTGCTTGTGGCTAAAAAAATTCTACCGTTTATTGAAGATAATAAGCTGATTGAGGCCATTCAAGAGGTTGTTAATGCCATAAAGAAGGCCAAAGCATCCGTCGATTTAGAAAAAAACTCACTGGATGTTTTCAGTGCGGTTTTTTGGTGTGCGGCTAATGGATTTAACTTTAAAAATTGGAAGGCATCAGAACAATCGAGACAGGCTCAGAAAACGATTCAAAATGCCATCGGCAATTTTCACCAACGGATCATAGGATCATTTGATGGCTGTAAGGATTTGGGGACGGGTGGTATTATTGATGTGGAGAATATTGAAGGGGGTTGGGTAGCAGAAATCAAAAACAAACATAACACGGTTAAAGGCTCGGATAGAAAAGGAATCTACGACAACCTCGAAGGAGCAATCAGGAATTACGAAGGCCAATTCGGATGTCAATTCACCGGGTATTATGTTGAAATCATTCCTGACGGAGGCAACCAGTATAATGATCCGTTCTGTCCGCCTGACAACACTCAGCAGGGTAAAAAGCGAACCCTAAATGAAAATATCCGGCTCATGAGCGGTCCTTTATTTTATGAACTAATGACGGGGGATATGGACGCCTTAAAAAAGTTGGTTGAAGTGCTTCCCAAGGTCTTATCAGACCATTTCAGCATGCACTGCTCCCTTTCTAAAGACGAATTGGGAAAACTTTCAAATGCCTCCTTGTTTGGGAAATCCTTAGAGAGCTGACGCCTCGGGGCAGGAACCGGTGTTGGAGTTCGTGGGGATTCATCTGTTGGAACTTTGCCGCCACGTCCATTTTCAAAAAACATTGCGCGGGTGGCTTGGCTTCTCCATTGTAGGAGGATGGTTGGAGAGATGGCTGAGTGGCTTAAGGCGCACGCCTGGAAAGCGTGATTACCGAAAGGTAACGGGGGTTCGAATCCCCCTCTCTCCTCCAGTTTTCCTAACATCTTCAAAATCAACCACTTACAAGCGTTTTGCTTCATGGTTTAGCCTTCTGACTATATGTAGAATGTATGTAAAATTTACAGTCAAGCACCGTCGTTCACTACGGATCAAGACCAGAAAAACGAAGGAGAATCCCGACAGAGGCCCCACCCGCCCCACCAAGGAATCTCTTTGAAGGATTTAAACACGGGATAGGTGTCCAACAGATACCTTTCTTGCCTGTATAAAAAGAACCAATCTAATTCCACGAAGTTGACACGGTTCTTGCTTTGCGAGTCGCCAAGGTCACGCCCCCCATCGTCAAGCTCCTAAAAATCACGAAAGTCAAAACGAGTGTCGTGGTGCGAATTGAATCAAAATTATTGTTACCCGTCGGGTGAGAATGGAACGGAGTGGAAACCGCACGTTGCAACAAAATAGGGCGTTACCCGGAAATGGATACAAGCATGTCGGTTCAAACTCGCCAAGATGTGAACCACATCCAAAAAAGCCGCACATCGCAATCCACCTCAGCGGCCTACGGCTTCCGAGGTTTGAACTCGCGTGCTAGCTTTTGGCCCTCAGCAATCTGCTCCCGCGTCATCCTATTTTCGATTATCTCGATGTTTTTCTTGGCATTCTCATTGCCTTGTGCCCCTGCTAACAGGAACCACATGTAGCCTTGCACGTAATCCTTCGGCACGCCTTCGCCTTTGGCGTAGCAGACCCCCAGATACCATTGCGCGAAGGCGTGATTCTGCTCGGCGGCTTTGCGATACCACTTCACGGCTTCGACGTCATCCTTCGGCACGCCTTCGCCAAAGAAGTAGCAGAGCCCCAGATTAGATTGCGCGCCGGCGTGATTCTGCTCGGCGGCTTTGCGATACCACTTCACGGCTTCGACGACATCCTTCGGCACCCCTTCGCCATTGGCGTAGCAGATCCCCAGATTGTATTGCGCGAAGGCGTCGCCGCTTTCTGCTTTGGCGCGGAGTTCCGTCAGTTCTTTGGAATCCTTAATGGGTTTTTGCGCGTGCAGAGGTTGGGTGGTCAGTATCAATGCTAAGGCAAAACCGTAGAGCCATTCCTGTAGATTTCTCATAGATGGAGCGTTGTTGATTTTAACCGCCTGCTGTCTTCTTTTGATAATATAGCCCCCCCAATTTTGTCTAGTATTTTTCAACCCAGTATCTTATTTTCTGGAGCCTCTTTCGCCCAGTCAAATGACCAAGAAAAAGTGTTCCAACATTTCTTGGGGATGGTTCCATGGGCTCCGGGCAGGCAGGTTCCGGATGGTTGGGCAGATGAGTCGGTGGTGAGTTCCGAGCTTGGGTTCACTCATTCATGAGCTCGCCGTGGGATACGTGTCTCCGGGCTGTTTGACACTTCTGTCTCTTGCATCTTACGTTGGGGCGGATGTTTGAACTGGTGTCGAAATACGAACCGGCGGGGGATCAACCGGCTGCGATTGCAACACTGACCGCGGGAGTGCTCAGCGGTGTGAGGCATCAGACTTTGTTAGGGGTGACGGGTTCGGGCAAGACATTCACGATGGCGAATGTGATCCGAAATACCGGGCGGCCCACCTTGGTTATTTCGCATAATAAGACTCTTGCGGCTCAGCTTTATTCCGAGTTTAAAAGTTTTTTTCCCAAGAATGCGGTCGAGTATTTTGTCAGTTACTTCGATTATTATCAGCCTGAAGCCTACATTCCGCGGACGGATACTTTTATCGAGAAAGATTCAAGCATTAACGAGGAGATCGAGCGGTTGCGGCTTTCCACGGTGAGTTCACTTTTCTCAAGGCGTGACGTGATTGTGGTGGCCAGTGTTTCGTGTATTTACGGGATCGGCAGCAAGGAGGATTACTCCGAAATTATTCTGCCGGTTTGTGTGAACCAAGAACTGTCACGGGATCAATTCTTAAGCCGGTTGGTGGACCTCCAATACACACGCAACGACCTAGCGTTTGAGCGTTCCCAATTCCGCGTCCGCGGGGACACGGTGGAAGTGCGCCCGTCGGCTCGGGAGGACGGGATTCGGTTAGAGTTTTTTGGGGACGTTGTCGATCGGATCACGATGTTCGATCCTCTGACCGGAGATGTGTTGGAGCAACTGAGCGCGACGATTATTTATCCGGCAAAGCAATTCTCGACCACGCAGGCGAAGCTGAAACACGCCACGTTGACGATTCGCGAGGAGTTGACGGATCGGATCGCGTGGTTTGAAAAACAGGGAAAGTTGATCGAAGCCCAGCGCATGAAAATGCGGACGGATTACGATTTGGAGATGATGATCGAGATGGGGTTTTGCTCGGGGATCGAGAATTATTCACGCCACATCTCGGGGAGACCTGCAGGCTCGCGGCCCAACACCTTGTTTGATTTTTTTCCTGAGGATTATTTGCTCATCCTTGATGAGTCCCATGCAACCGTGCCCCAGATCGGCGGAATGTATGCGGGGGATCGAGCGCGTAAAACGGTGTTGGTGGAGCACGGTTTCCGACTGCCGAGCGCATTGGATAATCGGCCGCTCAATTTCCCCGAGTTCCAGGCCACGCAGGGGCAAACCTTGTATGCGAGCGCCACTCCCAGTCCGCAAGAGTTGGCGTGGTCGGGGCCCCATATCGCCGAGCAAATTGTGCGTCCAACGGGGTTGGTCGATCCGGAGATCACGATCCGCCCATTGAAAGGACAGATCGACGACCTGATCCACGAGGCTCGGATTCGGGTGGATCGAAAGGAGCGCGTGCTGGTGACCACTTTGACCAAACGCTCGGCGGAAGAGTTGACGGATTATCTGCGCGATATCGGAATTAATGTGCGCTATCTGCACAGCGAAATCGACGCGATCGAGCGTGTTGAAATCCTGCGCGGATTGCGGCGGGGTGATTTTGATGTGCTCGTGGGGATCAACCTATTGAGGGAAGGACTGGACCTTCCGGAAGTTTCCTTGGTCGCCATACTCGATGCGGATAAGGAAGGATACTTGCGCTCGACCACGAGCCTGATCCAGACCGCAGGGCGAGGCGCACGCCACCTCAATGGTCATGTGATTCTCTACGCCGACGTGATGACCCAGAGCATCCAACGATTCCTCGCAACGTCCGCGTATCGGCGCAAGAAACAACTGGCGTACAATGTCGAACATGGGATCACGCCTCGAGGTGTGACGCGGGATATCGAAGAGAGCCTCGGCAATCCCAAGGAGGGGCATGCGGCCTCTGTCATCAATGATGCCGGAGGTAATTTCGATGTGACCGAAACCCTCAGAGAACTTGAGGAGGAAATGCTGACGGCCGCTAACAATCTGGAGTTTGAGAAGGCGGCATTGGTGCGTGATCAAATCCGCGAATTGAAACGGAGCACGACTTCAGCCGGTGGGGATTCCCCAGAACCGAAACGCAATGTGACCTATGGTTCGACGACCAAAAACGGGGGGAGAAAAACTTCGAAAAACGTCAAACGCTCAATTCAGACTTAGATCATCGGGACTGTCCGCGAGCAATTTGCCCGTCCAGCCCATGGCGAGGAGAATTCTTTTCCAAAGCGTCTCGATCTCCTCATCAAATACCAGATCGACGGTGGCTTGATGTAACAACCAAGCACCATGGCGCAGCTCATTGTCCAATTGACCTGAACCCCAGCCCGAGTAGCCTGAAAAAATCCGCAGACGTTGAGTTGTGGACATGGATTCCTTTAACTCGATCACCTCTTCGAAGTCGTGCCCCATATGGAGATTGGGCATGACACTTGCGTTCAGGAGGAACCTGTCCGAGTGGAGATAAGTCAACGTTCGATCCCCCACAGGTCCGCCAATAAAAACCGGTTCCGCTTGGAGTTCATGGGGAATCTTGCCCGAAAAAGCATCTGCCGGTTTCGAATGACTTTTCTGATTCAAGATCAATCCGAAGGCACCATCCTCGTCATGATGGCACACCAGCACCACCGCGCGATGAAAACTCGAACCCCGAAGTTGACCTCCATCCAGAAGTAATAGACCCCGGAGCGATTGAAATTCTTTTGCCACAGGTTACAACGGTTTCTTCAATAATTACCCCACTCCTGATCCAAGGCAATTTGCTCCATGCTTGCTCCCCTGACAATAGCGAATATCGTGGAGCCATGACGAAATTCTTGTGGATCACTTTTGTGGGGTTGGTTTTGTTGAGCTCAGGCTGCAGCCACTCCGGCAGTCGAGAATTTATACCCGGCAAAGGCTGGAAACAGAATTAATGCTGGAACCCGCTTCGAGGATTACTTCATCAACTCGAGTGCGGCCTCGACCATTTTGTCTGCGGTCATGCCGTGCTTCTGATAGAGCTCCTCTGCAAGGTAAGCGGATTGACCAAACTCGCCATTGATTCCCAAAGTCTTGACGCGGTGAGCAATTCCATTGCGAGAAAGGGCATGCGACAGTTGCGCGCCCATGCCGCCGATGATCTGATGATCCTCGATGGTGACAAGCCGACCGGAGGCAGCCTTGACTGCACTGCCGATGGTCTCAACATCCACTTTGTTGACAAAGGGGGCATTGACCACCGTGGCGTGAATCCCTAGTGCTTTCAGTTTTATTCCCGCCTCGATCGCTTTGCTCAGCAACGGTCCGCAACCGACCAGCACGACATCGCTGCCTTGCTGCAACACCTGAGCCTTGCCCCAAGGATAAGTCGCTCCTTCAACCCAACTGAGCGGATAGTTTTCGCGTCCAACAAAAAAGATATAATTCTCGGGTTCGTGACCGGAACGGCGAGCCTCAGCGTATTGATGCAAGGCTTGATACATGAGCGATTCCGCTTCGTCCGAACAGGAAGGTGCCAGCACGGTGGTATGGGGGATGGAACTGAGAGCCGCGAAATAAGTCGTCGCTTGGTGGGAAGCCCCGTCCGCCGCATCTTGAAAGCCCACATGCGAAAACATCGCCACCACGCCCGCTTGCGAAAGAGCCGCCATGGTAAGGGGCAGGTTGCCCTTGGTGACGCCGAATTGGCCGAATGTATCGACGATCGGAATAAAACCCACCTTAGCCAAACCAGCCCCGGTGCTGATCATGTTGGATTCGGCGATCCCAACTTCGATGTATCTTTCTGGAAATGTTTTCTGGAACGGGCTGATCCCCGTGGACCCCTGCACATCGGAGGAAACCGAGAACACGGGCAAGCCTTCGATCGCCGCACGGATCGCTCCTTTAGCCAGACCTGCCTGCACCTTGTCTTTTTTGACAGCCGGAGCGGAGGGTTGAGCCGCGGCAGCTTTGGCCTTCTTTGCTGCCTCCGATTGTTCCCAATCTTGACGCAAAGCCATCGCCCATGATTTGAATTCTTCCGGTGTTTGGCCCTCAAAAATCTCGTCCACAAATTCGATGATTTTCTCGCCGTTGGCCAAGGGGAATCCATGTCCCCCTGCTGAATTTTCCATCGTAGATTTCACCCCAAAACCTTTGATCGTCTTGATGATCAGACAGACGGGTTGATTCGCGTTGGCTTGTGCTAAGGCAATGCCTTTTTCAATCGCCAGATAGACCGCTTGTAAATCATGACCTTGAGCGACACGGATGACGTTCCAACCCAACGAATCCATCGCCGTAAATGTCGGCTGCATGCTGAAAGAATCCTTCGTGATACGCCCAGAAAGCTTGGTGTCGTTATCCGAAATAATCATCACGAACGGGTTCACGCGCCCCTTGGCGGCAAGTCCGGGGATGGCCGCAAACGCTTCCTTGGCCTCGCCCTCCATGGACGCTCCATCCGAGACGACGCAGACGGTGGTGCGCTGATTCTTGGCAATTCGATCTGCCACAGCCAGACCTTGGGCTTGGGGAAGTGACGAACCGAGCGGACCGTTACTTAATAAGACGCCTTGAGGATTGAGATGCGATTCACCGTGCCCGGTCAGTCTGCTTGCGATGCTTCGGAATCCTTTGAGATCATCGAAGGTCATTCCGGCGAAACCATAATTTGCTTGAAGCGCGTAGATGCCATTTTCAGCATGTCCGGCATCGTTCACAAAATTAAAGGCCTCAAACCAGGGACGATCCGCGACGGCAAACATGATCCCGTGAACTGAAGCCAGCATTTCTGCGAATGCAGCAGGACCTCCCCAATGGCAGGCGGCTCCCCCGATTACCGCATGCACATCCATCAGGGCAACCAGACCGCGGGTGGCCTTGGGGCAACCGAGCACGACATCCTGACCCGCAGCATTTTTAACGGTTGTGGGATATTTTGGAGGAAGGGTGGGGGTCGCTCCCAACTTGCTCTGGATCGCGAAGGGGGTAAGGGTCGGGGCGGTCACTTGCTGGGCGACGGACGTGTCTGCAGCCATATTATTTATTAAGTTTTATTATTCAAAGACAGGCGGCGGATGGTAATGCCTCGTCTCAAAAATGAAAGCACCAAAATCGGGTGGAATTTGATAATAATGCCTCCTGTAGCCTATAAAACCGATGTGAATTCAGTCGCGCTGCTTGCCAAGAACCGATCCATTCCCTAAGATTCGCCCCGTTAATTTGATACTTCACCCACACTATGAAAATGTTTTTTACCCTGATTACCTTCGCCACTCTCGCCTCTCTGGCTATCGTCGGTTTTGCCGCCGATGCCAATTCCGGTAAATCCGTGCTTCGTCACGTGGTGGCGTTCAAATTTAAATCCACCACAACCCCCGAGCAGATCAAATCGGTGGAGGTAGCGTTCTCGGCGTTGCCTGGGAAAATATCTGAAATCAAAGGTTTTGAATGGGGTCTGAATAATAGTCCGGAAAACCTGAACAAAGGCTGCACGCATGGGTATATCCTGACTTTCAATTCGGACAAGGATCGCGGCGCCTATATCATTCATCCTGCACACAAAATTTTCGGTGGGCTCGTGGGACCGTTGTTGGATGATGTCTTTGTGATCGATTTCTTTGCCAAAGAATAAACCGCTCTTTTTCAGAGCAAGAACTGCTCGCGTATTGATGGAACGCACTAGGCTCCTATCGCCCGAGGAACTCGCCAGCCTCGTTGAGTTACGCCATAATCATCCCCATCAAGTGTTGGGGATGCATCCGTTGGGGGATGGAGCGGGATGGGTGATCCGTGCGTTTATTCCTGGAGCCACTTCGGTCGAGGTTCTTTCTACTCAAGAGAGTGGGTTGCCGAGAATCCGACTCGATCCCTTAGGTGAAACCGGCGTTTTCGAGGGCGTTACCCAATCGGTGGATGCCCGGTTCTCCTACGAACTCATCGTCACCCAAGCGGATGGTTCGCAATGGCACACCCGCGATCCTTATTCCTTTCTTCCAACCCTCACCGAGACCGATCTTTTTCTTTTTGGACAGGGTAAGGAATGTCGTATTTACGATAAGCTCGGGGCTCATCTCCGAGTTGTGGATGGCACCCCCGGAGCCTCCTTCGCAGTCTGGGCGCCGAACGCCCGCCGTGTGAGTGTGGTCGGAGAATTCAATCATTGGGATCCCCGCCGACATGCGATGCGTCTGCTGGGTGCGTCTGGAATCTGGGAAATCTTCATCCCATCCATTCAACAGGGGCAGCATTACAAGTTCGAGTTGGTGGAGGGCGACGGAAAGGTGTCCCTCAAGAGCGACCCATTCGCTTTCTATTGCGAGAAGGCTCCGCAAAACGCATCGATCGTCTGGGATGCGGGCGCGTTCGCTTGGACGGATCAGGCTTGGTGCGAACAGCGACGGCAGCGCGACCCCCTACGCTCGCCCGTGTGTGTCTATGAATTGCACCTCGGCTCGTGGAAAAAGAAATCTGCCTCGGAGTCGTTCAATTACCGCGAGTTGGCCGACACTTTAGTCGATTACGTGCGACGCATGGGTTTCACGCATGTCGAGTTCATGCCGGTTGCGGAACATGCGTTTTATCCTTCATGGGGCTATCAGGTGACGGGGTTTTATGCCCCCACCTACCGTTATGGCACCCCGGATGATTTTCAATTCCTCGTCAATGCGTTTCACCAGGCTGGCATTGGAGTGATATTGGACTGGGTGCCGGCGCATTTCCCACGCGATGAATGGGCGTTGGCCAAATTCGACGGGTCAGCCCTCTTTGAACATGCCGACCCACGACGCGGAGTGCATCAGGATTGGGGCACGCTAATTTTCAACTATGGTCGCCATGAGGTGAGAAATTTCCTGACGGCCAACGCGCTTTTTTGGTGCGAGTATTATCATATCGATGGCTTGCGCGTGGATGCCGTGGCGTCGATGCTGTATCTGGATTATTCACGAAAGGAAGGGGAGTGGCTGCCGAATAAAAATGGGGGGCGCGAAAACCTTGAAGCGATCGATTTTCTGCGGGAATTGAATCACCTTGTTCTGACTAAATTTCCCGGCGTGATCACCATTGCCGAAGAATCCACCGCCTGGCCCAAGGTCACTCAACCGCCCGATGTCGGAGGTCTTGGATTTCTTCTCAAATGGAACATGGGATGGATGCATGACACTCTCCGATATTTCCAGCATGAGCCCATCCATCGCAAATATCATCAAAACGACCTCACCTTCGCGATGCTGTATCAGGGGCAGGAAAATTACATGCTTCCACTCTCCCACGACGAGGTTGTGCATGGCAAAGGGTCGCTGCACAGGCGCATGAGAGGGGATGAGTGGCAACGGTTCGCCAATTTGCGGTGCCTCCTGGCTTATCAATGGGCTTTTCCTGGTAAAAAATTATTGTTCATGGGGAACGAAATCGGACAGGAAACCGAATGGAACGAGAACGCCTCGGTGGATTGGGGATTGCTCAACAACGGCTCCTTTCACCTCGGGGTGCAACGGATGGTGGCAGATCTAAATCATCTTTACCGCGCTCAAAGGGGGCTCTGGTGTGCCGACTATCAACCGTCCGGATTTTATTGGATTGATTGCTCGGATCACGAAAACAGCATCATCTCTTTTATCCGACAGGCCGAAGATGGTTCAAATCCCGTGGCGGTAATTTTTAATCTCACCACAGCCCCACGTCAGAGCTACCGCTTGGGCCTGCCTCGGTCTGGATCATGGCTCGAAGCCTTCAATTCCGACGCCGAGTATTACGGGGGTTCCAACATGGGAAACGACGGTCGAGTCGAGACCTCCTCAACGCCGAGCCACGGGCATTCTCAATCCGTCCTGCTCACGTTGCCTCCGCTTTCGGCGTTGATGCTCACGCCTGTGACAGCGTGAGGCTGAAGATCAACTGGCGAATATTTTATCCATTTTCTCCGACAACGACCTCAGACCTTCCTTGGTGCCTCCGCCGCCCTGTTCAGCAATCCCCCAGCCCTCATACTTAATATCCCCCAAGGCTTTCATGATGGATGGCCAATCGTTGTCCCCTTCAAGGAATGGGACGTCGAACCCTTTCCAAAGCCCCTCGGTATCACGTCGTTTACGACTGAATTCTTTGATATGCAATTTCTGGATTCGGGATCCGAGGATACGAATCCATTGTTCCGGCCATCCGTAGTTGATGACGTTGCCCACATCAAAATGCCATCCGATCCACGGGCTCTGGAATTCATCCACATATCGCGCCGCTTCCAACGGGCTTAGAAGGAACTGGTTCCACACGTTTTCAATGGCGATCTTGACCTTCAACTCAGCGGCGAGCGGCAGAGCTTTGCGAATCTCCGCCTGCGACCGGGTGTAGGCGTCTGCGTAGGAAATATTTTTGTCCACCACCGCAGGCACGAATAGAATGGATGACGCACCATACCGATGGGCATCGCGAAGGGTGTGCAGAAGCCCCTCCAACCCGACCTTACGCACATCCTCGCTGGGCGAGGAAAGCGGTTTGGCCCAATGGGTGTTGCAGCAGACACTGCAAATCTCCAATCCAGTCGCGTCTCGGGCTGCCAGAACCTCGTCCTGATTCATGTGGCTCATCGGCTCCACCCCTTCGAACCCGACCTCCTTAAGAATTTTGAATTTCTCCATGGTCGTGCCCGGAACCCCGACCGTGGCATACATGATCGCTTTACGGACGCGTTTCACCGGCGTATTGGCCGCCCTTGCGGATCCGCCCGCGATCGCCGTTGCAGCG
The DNA here is from genome assembly GCA_945867235.1 of Akkermansia muciniphila. Taxonomy (GTDB): domain Bacteria; phylum Verrucomicrobiota; class Verrucomicrobiia; order Limisphaerales; family SXQI01; genus SXQI01. The sequence continues at coordinate 16,788 of CAMBHS010000007.1, read as the reverse complement.
ACAATCGACGTCTTAAGAAAATCTCGGCGAGAAGACTGATTCATGGGTATTTTGATGGTTCAGGAGTTACTTTAACGATAACTTTATCTGATTTTTAGATGAATTTGGTCACTCCAGGGATCGCGATCTTGGGCATGGTCAAAGGGGTGTTCCAATCAAACTGGAGGGGGGCGAGAACTTCCTGCGAATTCATCGCCTGCTCCCAAGTGATGACTTGACCCGTGTAAGCAGACATGCGCCCCATGATCGCCAGCATCGTGCTGGACGCCATCCATACGCCGTGATTGATCGGATTTCCACTGCGGATCGATGCGAACAATTCGTTGTGCTCCACCTGATACATATCGGGACGCTCCCCTTGAAACTTCCAGGGGTTCTCTCCGTCGAGTTCTAGGGCACCGAAAGCCTTTATTTTACCGTAACCCTTGGAGCCGACATAATAATCAGCATTTTCGGATGCGGTGTTGGCCTGTTGCCGCGAGAAGTGAAAGCCTCGTTCCCCGTTTGCGTAGTCGTAAACAACTTCGAAATGGTCGTAAATGTTTCCGTCGCCCGTTCGAGCCTGGCGTCCGCCGTGAGCCATGCACCGAACCGGCGGGACGTCCTTCATCGCCCATGCCATTTTATCGAGGCTGTGCACCGCCTGCTCAACAATATGATCCCCAGAAAGCCAAGTGAAGTGATACCAGTTACGAAGCTGGTATTCCATATCCGTCATTTCCGGTTTGCGAACGGGAGCCCCCCCGACCGGGCCTGTGTTGTAGGTGTTGTAAAGAGCGCGGATCTGGCCGATCTGCCCATCGTGAATTCTTTTCATGATGGCGCGTTCACCCATGTTGGATCGCCAACAAAAACCCGAGGCGATGGCGAGGCCTTGCTTTTTGGCTTCCGCCGCAGATTCCAACACTGAACGAACCCCGGGGGCATCGACTGCCATCGGTTTTTCGCAAAAAACATGTTTGCCCGCAGCGATCGCCGCCTTGAGATGGGCGGGACGAAAACCCGGGGGTGTGGTGAGGATCACGACATCGACCCCCGAATTGATCACCTTCTGGTAGGCATCGAGACCCACATAACAATGGTCAGGCGTCACCTGCACTTGTTTGCCCGAGGATTCCTGCAACGCCTTGAGACTTCCCTGCAAACGGTTATCAAACGCATCCCCCATCGCTGTGAGGATGACGTTCTTGTCAGCCGCCAGAGCTTGGTTAGCCGCACCGCTTCCTCGCCCGCCACAACCGATCAGCCCGACCTTGAGCGTGGCGCTATTGGCGGCAAAACTTTCCCTTTGGAAAAGCAGATAGGGGGCGGCGACAGCTCCCATCACCACTGCGGAGGATTTCAAAAATTCGCGACGGGACGGGGAGTCATCGGGGTTCATGGGAGATTTCATGGGTGCTAGGTTGGATCATGTGTTTCACATGTGTAATTTTCTGCGCGATGGACGTCAAGGACATTGGTCGCAACTCGATCGGATGATCCTGTCCCCATCTCGGGGGACTGATTCGCGGGTTCCGGTGCGGTGCGGTGAAATGGATTTTACGGGTTGCAGGCATGTCTATTTGAACTTCCAATATAGGACGCCATTCTTGCCATTATTATTCGCTCAAGATTCGAAAATTTGTGCCTCTGCGGACTCCCTTCCCAGCGAAGATTGATATTTTCATCTTTCAGATTTCGAAGGAACACGTTTACTTCGGTGATCCATGAAGCATTTTGCGACGATAACGGTGATTGGACGGGATAAAACGGGCGTGATTGCACGGGTCACGGGCTTCCTTTTTGCGCAGCGGGCGAATATCGAGGCGATGGAGGAGCAGGTGACGCGAGGGCATTTCAGCATGACAATCCAAGCGTCGTGGAGTTTGCATGCGATGGATCCGGCGGCGGTGAAGGACGGCTTGCAAGTTCTCGCCAAAGCACTGGGAATGCAGATCAAGGCTCGTTTCACGGAACCCAGACAGCGTCAACGCACCGCGATTTTTGTCACTCGCGAGTCCCATTGTTTCCAAGGGTTGATCAAGGCTTTCGGCGACGGAAAGATCAAAGCGGAGATCGCAGTCGTCATTTCCAACCATCGCGACTTGGAGCCTATGGCACGCGAGGCGGGTCTAAAATTTGTCCATGTGCCGTGGGAGGATCGATCCAAAGCGGAGGAGCAGGTGTTGCAACTATTGGACGAGCATGAAGTGGACTTTATCATTCTCGCGCGGTTCATGAAAATTTTAGCAGCCCACTTTGTCTGGCATTACAAAAATAAAATCATCAATATCCATCCCTCCTTATTGCCGAGTTTCCCCGGAGCCCAGGCTTACCGTCAGGCCTATGAACACGGGGTAAAGATCGCCGGAGTGACGTCCCATTTTGTTTCGATGCACCTTGATGAAGGCCCGATCATCACCCAATCCAGCTTTCTTATCCGCCCGGGAATGGAGCTCAAGGATATCGTGGCAGCGGGACAAAAACTCGAAACGCCGACGTTGGTCCGTGCAATCCGCCTTTATTTGAGCCAGCGGTTGGACGTGTATTGGGGCGTGGTCAAAGAGGTGTGATGGATCGATCGACCGATTGGACTCCGCCAGATAACCGCACCTGCCATGCCTGGACCAGTTCCGGAAAGGGGCAACCCTCGCAGAGCGCGTTGGAATGGTTGCAAAAATCCTGGGCAATCTGCAACAACCCTTGTTGTGCGGACGAGGTTTTGAATAATGCACTTTTCGTTTCCCCCAACAAACGGAGGCGTGCGAGTTTCAGTGTCGCGTTATCCTGACTCGCCGGCCACGCGAAATAGCGATGTTCGGCGACACGCCTCAACGAATCATTCTGGCTGGCGACCGCACGCATCCACAGCCAGGGTAAGACCACATTGATCGCTAGATCGGTGGCACGGGTCAAACCCAGCATCGGTTGTGGGGTTCCTTGGATCGACGATCGAAAGGTCCAGTGACTTTGCCAAAACGGATGGGGTGCAACGGCAAATGCCGCCTCTAGAGTGCGTGGCAAAGCCTCATCAGGCAGAGATTGCTCCAGCCAACGCTCCAGACGTGGGATCATCCGTCCCTCAGCGAGCCACCCAGCCGCTAGGGCAAGACGACGGACGGGCTGATTGACGGGACGCAACCCCGCCATGCACCAACTTTCACGGGGCAAAATGAGAGATCGAACCGCATCAGCCTCCCGCCACCAAACATCCCAGAGTTCACGGAGGTGGAGATGAACTGATCCCGCCTTGGATTCTCGTGGAAGGAGGTTGCCGAGACCTAAAAGGCGAGCCTCCAGACTTTGCGGATTCTTTGAATTTCCCGACAGCCAGGGGTTTAATTCTGCCAATCGGCGCATAGGCCAGCGATTGTGTTTATAGCCGAGGGCGGAAAGCGCGAATTCCCACAGGGCCTGCTCCCAGCCTGTTTCGCGGGCACGGGCTTGAAGTTGCGTGGCCTTGCGATGGAGCCGCACTTGAGCCGCTTGGCGAAGCAACTCCGTGATCGACTCTCCCTTGAGGTTGCGTAATGGGGCGGAGCATTTTCCGATGCTGGCTTGGGGTCCGGGCAATTCTTCTGCGGCAAACCAAAGTGCCAGTTCTTCCAGCGGTGCATCCAGAAGCGGTTTCAGCAGCAAGGTAGCCCGACCTTGGGTTGGTTTTGAACCCTGCCAAACGACATGCAAAATAACATCTCGGTAACGTGGATTGGACTCATGGCCGTGGCTTTGCCAAAACGACGGCGAAAGATCTATCTCCACCGAACCAACCCGGGGAGGATCATTGCCAAACTGAACAATGGCGTTGCGGAAATCGGGCCCTGCTTCGTGATTCCAAAAACCCGGGTGCAAAATGCGAACCGATTGACCGTCGATCGTTGTGATTCCATCCCGGTGAATCCTTTGATGCAGCCAAATCTGTTGCAGTAATTTTTCCGGCGGTGTCGGATCGGCGTCCCTTAATGACCCGCCGGCGACACCGTGTTGACGCCATTCCTCGTAAAAATTATTCGGCCAGAAAAGCACGATCCATTGCTTTTCCTTGCAGTGTCTTGCAAAGTCAAGCTTTGGAAGCAAATTGATGTTCACAGTGGGTTGACGATTGTTGACGCACTCATGCGGCGTAGGAGGGAAACTCAGGCTTAAAATTAAGGATCCGATGAACAGGACAATGCGACTTTTTTGTGGGGCGGGGATGGTATTTTTACTCGTCAATGGCAGTCTCCTCTCCAAGGCGGAACCCACGCGAGCGGCGGCTCCATCGAGCGAATTACGGCGCGATGCCACAGTCACTGCGATTGAATTAGCCATGCCGGGTGTGGTGAATATCAGTGCGCGAACGACGACGAAAAGGCAGGGCTATATTTACGACTGGTGGCGCGATGCTTGGGCTCCTTTCACACAGGAAATGCCCCCCGAAACAAGCGCAGGTTCCGGCGTGATCATCGACGAGGAAGGTTATGTTCTCACCAACATTCACGTGATCGAGGACGCCACGGAAATCAGTGTGAAGTTGAATGATGGCCGGGTTCTGGGAGCGCGCGTCGTGAGTGGAACACGGCGCAGTGATGTCGCCTTGCTGAAACTTGCAGGTAAAAAAGGGGAAAAATTTGTTCCGGTGAAATTCGCAATCGATGACGATCTGCTATTGGGGGAAACCGTCATCGCTCTGGGGAACCCTTTCGGCCTTGGAGGATCTGTCAGCCGGGGGATTCTGAGTGCCAAAACGCGCCGTTCCCAAGCGGAGGATGGTTTACTCGAACGGGAAGATTGGATCCAGACCGATGCCGCAATCAACCCCGGAAACAGCGGGGGAGCGTTGATCAATTTGCGAGGAGAATTGATCGGATTGAATGTGGCTATTTACAAAGAAGGAAGCGGCATCGGATTCGCCATCCCCATCAAGCGCGTCAACGAGGCTGTTAACGAGATTTTTACTCCCGAAGGCGCGGCCTCACTTTGGTTTGGGGCTCGCATACAGGCAGGCACCAGCGGCTTGCTGGTCGCCGGAGTGGAGGAAGGGAGTCCGGCGGAGAAATGCGGATTGCAGAAAGGGGATGAGGTCGTGCGGGTCAATGGTCACACGCCCCGCAATGCGTTTGCATTGAACCGTGAATTGATCAACGCAGGAGATAAGGAGGATATAAAACTCACCATCCAACGGGATGGGCAGCGCAAAAACATGGTGCTGCGTTTGGTGGCTGAGACGACTTTTTTCAACGCTGATCTTATCCGCCGAAAACTGGGTTGCACAGTGCAGGAACTCACCCCTGCCATCGCTCTGCGAGCGGGGCTCGATTCGATCGGTGGACTCATCATCACGGCGGTCGAAAAAGAGAGTCCAACGGGTGCAGCGAATTTTGGGCGGGGCGTGATTCTATTAGGACTGGATAACCAACGGATTCATGGCATCACCAGTACGGCCAGATTTCTGAATAATAAAAAGCAAGGAAGCACCCTGAAAATTTCCATATTGGCAGGTCGCCCTTTGCGTCGAATGGTTGTAGAGTTGCGCGTTCGCTAATTCCTATCCAAAGTGCATGTTGGTATTGCCTTGGATCGTTTGAACTATGCTTGAGCCGATGATAGAAGTGGTTAACCTGACCAAACGCTACTCGGGTCACCTCGCGGTGGCCAACGAATCGTTCACGGTGGAACGCGGTCAGGTGGTCGGGTTGCTCGGGCCCAATGGTGCCGGTAAAAGCACGATTTTACGCATACTTTCCTGTTTTCTCGCCGCGACTTCCGGAACAGTCCGTGTCGCTGGGTATGATGTGTTCACCCAAGCGGACGAGGTGCGTCGGCGCATTGGGTATATGCCCGAAAACAATCCGTTGCATCTCGATATGCGTGTCCGGGAGTATCTAAAATTCCGCGCACGCCTCAAGGGTCTGGGGGTATCCGCTTCCCACCAACGCGTTGATGCGGTTATGGAAATGTGCAGCCTCACCGAGGTTCAGAAGCGCATTATCGGGCAGCTTTCCAAGGGCTTCCGGCAACGGGTGGGTCTGGCGGATGCGTTGGTGCATGATCCAGAATTGATCATCTTGGACGAGCCCACTATCGGACTCGACCCCAACCAACTGCGTAATGTGCGGCAATTGATCAAAGACCTAGGTCGCAAACACACCATTCTTCTTTCGACCCATATCCTTCCCGAAGTCGAGGCGACCTGCAGCCATGTGCTCATCCTTCACCAAGGCCGGATACTGGCCTCGGATGGGACGGATAATTTACATCGGAAAATTTTTCAACGGAGCCCCGTGGTCACGGAACTCAGCGCGGCCACAAACGATCTTCAGGAATTCTTCGCGACGCAGCCCGAGGTGGAAACGTGCGACATCATTTCCATTGACGGAGACTGGAAGCGCGTCACGATGACGAGTCGCGAGGGGCTGGAATTGCGCCCGCAGATTTGCCAATGGGCCTGCGAACAGCGTTGGCCGATGCGCGAGTTAACCCATGGACGTCATACGTTGGAGGATGTGTTCGTAAAAATCACCCGCACGGAGAAGGAGGAGTAGGGACACGATGCGAGTTTACCTAACCCTGCTGCGCCGGGAATTGGCCAGCCATTTTTTATCGCTCTCGGGCTACGTGATCGTGAGCATGGTGTTGCTCCTTTTGGGGTTCAGCATCATGGACATGCTCCCTAAATTGCAGGGCGAGCCGACGGATACACCCATCACCCGCATTTTTTATGCGACCGTTTATTTTTGGATGCTAATGCTCCTCACGACGCCGGTGATGACGATGCGCACCTTTGCCCATGAGAAATCCACGGGGACTTTTGAAACACTGATGACCGCCCCCGTGAGCGATCTCGAAGTGGTGTTCGCCAAGTTCAGTGGTGCGTTGGTATTTTTTATGGTCACCTGGTTGCCACTGGGCGGCTACATGGTGATCCTGCACGAATACACGAACCAAGCCTCCGCTTCCTTCGATTACCGCACGTTGATCACCACCTATCTAGGGATTGGGTTGTTGGGATCGGTATATATTTCATTGGGCTGTTTTGCATCAGCATTGTCCCGGAGCCAGTTGATCGCAGCCGCCTTGAGTTACGGCATGGGGTTGACAATTTTTCTGTTAAGCCTGCGAGCCTTGGTGCCCATCCCTATGGCAGGTTGGCAGGCCAAAATTTTTACATTTATTTCGCTGACTGAACATTTGGAAGATTTTTCCCGTGGAATTATCGACACCAGTAACTTGGTTTTTTACCTGAGTTTGACTGGTTTTTTTCTATTCCTGACCCTCAAGGTCGTGGAGAGCAGGAGGTGGAAGTAATCCATGGCTGATAAAGCACCCCATAGTTTCTCTTTCTGGCGGCGATGGTCTATCGGCTTCAATGTCGTTGTGGCGACCCTCGCGGTATTGGCCATTCTCGTCATGGTCAATTATCTTGCCATACAGTTTCCGTGGCGGTTTTACATTGGGGAATCCGCAAACCCTCGGGTGACTCCGCTCACCCAACGTGTGATTGCCTCCCTCACGAATACCGTTTCAATCACCGTATTTTTTGATCGCACCGAAGGCTTGTTTGGACCTGTGCGCGAACTGGCCAAGGAATACGAAAGCCAATCGCCGCACATCAAAGTTGAATTTGTCGATTACCGCATGCCGGGACGCGCTGAGATGATCCGTGAGAAATACAAGCTGGTCTCCGCCGCAGACGCCAGCCGGGTGATTTTTGATTGCAACGGTCGCTATAAAACCGTCCTCGCCAGTGAGATGTCCGAATTCGACATGTCTGACATGCGCGAAATCAAACGGTCAGCCTTCAAGGGCGAGCAACTTTTCACCTCCGCATTGGTCAGCGTCACCGATCCCAAACAGGTGAAGGCTTATTTCACCCAAGGACACGGGGAAAGCGATCCGACGAGTAACGGGGATCGTGCCATGAGCAAATTTTCACAATTATTGACGGAAAATAATATCGAGGTTCAATCCCTAGCTCCACTCAATGGAACCGACATCCCAAACGACTGCCAGTTGCTGATTATTGCGGGTGCTGAAAAAAACTTCGCTACCGAGGAGTTGGAGAAAATCCAGAAATACTTGACCCAAGGAGGACGATTGTTCGTGTTGTTCCCATGGGATTTGCGACAAACTGGGTTGGAAAGACTCTTGGCCGATTGGAACGTCGAGGTGGGGCTGAACCAGGTGCGGGACGCCTCGCAAGCGAGGGCTGGAGATTCTCAAACGCTGGTCGCCAGCCAATTTGCAAACCATCCCGTCACGCGACCCCTGCAACGATCCAGTCTGAACCTAGTGGTTCCTCGGAGCATTGGTCAACGCCGACAGGTCAAACCCGCCGCTGACGCCCCCAAAGTGGTCGAACTTGTTTTTACGAGTTCAGGCGGGGAAGTGGTCGGTCGGATCGAAAATGGTCGGGGCACGATCGAGAGATCAGGAGCCATCCCTCTGGCGGTTGCTGTTGAGCGCGGGGGGATTCAGGGTGTGCAGGTGGATCGCGGTTCGAGCCGGTTGGTCGTCGTGGGGAACAGCCTGTTCCTGAGTAATGTGCTTTTCGACAGTGGTGCCAACCGGGACTTTGCTCATCTCGCCGTGAATTGGCTCGTGAGTCGAGACCTGCTGCTCAGCGAAGTCCCGCCCCGTGCCCTCGCCCGCTATCGATTCAATGTCACCGATCAACAACTCAAACGGTTACGACTTATTTTTGTGGTGATCGTTCCCGGTTCGGTGTTGTTGCTGGGACTTTTGGTTTGGGTCCGTCGTCGCACTTAGTTTCAACATGAATTCCAAGTCTACCTTGCGGCTGGTGATTGTGGCGATTGGGCTATTCGCTGCGATCTGGTTCCTAGATTGGCGACGTGATGGAAAGGGTCTGGTTAAGGGTTCGCCTCCGCTATTTCCTTGGTTCCATGGCGAACAAATTGTAGCCCTCGATTATATCACCACCAACGAACTGTTGCGTGTTGAACGCGCCACGGCAGGTTGGCGACTGACAATTCCCTCCTATCCGGCTCAGAACACACCCATTGAATCCCTAGTCGCCACACTGGGCAAAGCGCGAGAACTGGGTCGTATCACGGCACGGGAAGTTTTGGCGGAAATGGGTGGGTTAAAAACATTCGGACTCGAACCCGCGGCGGCCACGATCACGATTCACCAAGGTCAAGGCCGGTTCGACTTGAAGATTGGAAATCGAACTCCTATCGGGGATCAAGTTTATGTGCAAAAGCTGGGAGAACCCGATGTGTTGGTGACGGAAGCAGCACTCCTGCGAGGCCTGCCTGAATCCAACCACGAATGGAGATCATTACAACTCATCCAACTCAGCGGCGTGCCCTATGACCGCATCCAAATCCGAAGCGGTCCCCGCCTTGTCGAGGTCGAAAGGACGAACCGAATTTGGCGACTCACGAGGCCTTTGCCCGCCCGCGCCGATTCGGTGAAGATCGAACAATTGGTGCAACAACTCAACCTTGCTCGTGTCGGACAATTCGTCACCGATTCGCCCAGTGCGGATTTAGAACGGTTCGGTCTTCAACCACCGGAACTGGAATTGAATTTTTTGCAGGGAACCAATCGCCTGCTAGCGCTTGAGTTCGGTGCCAGCCCGACGAACGATCCCTCCCACATTTATGCGCGGCGATTGAGCCAGACCAATATCGTCACCGTCGAACGGTCGTTGTTGGAAATCTTGAGCCTTCCCTATAAATCATTTCACGATCTGCACTTGGCCAACGTGGAGATCGATCGTGTCGATCAGATCGAGGTTCATGGGGTGGAGGATTTTACCCTTCAGAAAGGTGCCAATGGCCATTGGCAGATCACCCAGCCCTCTCCCGCATTGGCAGACACCTTATGGGTTCAAAATTTCCTGACCAACCTGATCGCGATGGAGATTGTGGATTTCGCGAAGGACGTCCCGACCGATGCGGACCTGCAAGAATTCGGTTTGGTACCGCCTCAGCGTTCCTACACCCTCCGCACCACCGTCACGAACGCCGCAGGTGCTGCCACGAATATGACCCTTATAAAACTCGATTTCGGCACCAATCGAATTGATACTTCCTACGCGCGTCGCCCTGACGAAACTCCAGCCTATCTCACACGCTACGGGGATCTGTTGCAATTACCCAAACAATCCTACGAGTTGCGCGACCGGAAGCTCTGGAATTTCCCCAGCTCAAACATCGTTGCGATCAGCTCTTCGTTCAATGGACTCAACCCCCGACTCGCGCGGAATCCCTCCTACGGATGGTCGCAGGATTCCATCATCAATGCGGGTGTGGAGGAAACCTTGTTCCGTACAAGCCAACTGGAAGCTTTGTCATGGACAGCCCGAGGGGACTCCAAATTAAGGTTGTTAGGATTCTCCAACAATTCTCATACGCTTACTTTTGAAGTCCTTGGAATCGGCACCACCCCCACCTATCAAGTTACTTTCGGGGCGCGAACGTTGCGCAAAAATATCTATGCGAGTGTCGTGCGTCCCGGTGAAATCGAACGCGTCATTTTTGAATTCCCCGGAAGGCTTTACACGGATTTGATGGAACAATTGAGCAAAGTTATCCCCACCCCATAATCCCTATTTAATCTGCCTCCTCATCACTCCATAGTCAGGCGTTTATATTCCAGTCGGGTGTTTAAAATAATCCGGCGGTTGGTATGGGGCTTCCGTGTCGCATTGTTGACAGGGATTCTCCTTATCGCTGCGGTTCTCCTTTGGTTGAATCAAATCGGGTTGCCGCATTTTTTTCAAAACCTGGTGGTGGCTCAACTCGAGAAGCAACAGGTGTATCTCCAAGTCGGGCGGATCCGGTTGGATGGATTCACTCGCCTCCTCCTTGAGGACGTGCGCTTCAGGAACTCCCAAGGGCAGCAGGCCGCTGGAATTGAAATTCCGTTGGCGGTTGTGAACTTTAGTGCGTCAGCGTTGCTCCATGGCCGGATCGAGGTCGAATCCCTGCACTTGAGCGATTCCACGATCACCTTAAATTTATCTCCCACCAACTCGCCTCCCGATCTGTTGCAAGTCACCCATGTCAGTGGAGAGTGGTTGCTGCATTCGGAGGATCGATGGGAGCTGGCCAATGTTCGTGGCGACGTCCTTGGGGCACATCTCGAGATGTCGGCCACACTCACTAATGCTTCGACATTGTCTCGGCTCCATTGGCCCACCCACCCCTCGGTTCCTGTCACCGACGCTTCTCTCCGCCAAAAGCAGATTCAGCAAATGATCGCCACTTGGAAACAGGTTCAGTTTTCCACGCCCCCAAATTTGAAGCTGATTATTTCTGCCGATGCTCGTGAACTTGGGGCTGTCACCGCAGACCTTCATATTCGCGCCCCAAAAGCAACGAGTCCATGGGGCGAATCGGACTCTGTCCGACTGGACGCCAAAGTGGGACCGAGCGAAATGGCGGGTGGGAGCGATCTCAGTCTGGTCTTTCGCTTGGATGAGTTGCGAGCGCATTGGGGCAGGATAGAACATCTCGAAATTGATTCCTCGACAACCTATCCCCTGAAAACAAACGCGTTGAAATTTCAATCCACATGGGAAGCGCGCGCCCAGCAAGTCCACACTCCATGGACCCGTCTAAAAAAACCCGCCATCAAAGCCGCCACGCTTCAGAAATTACCCCATCAAGAGGCGTTTCAATCGACCTTCTCATTCCAAGGAGAAGAATTCACGACTCCGTGGTTCACCAGTCAGACCCCCGTCCTGAAAGCTGATCTCTCTCACCATCACCCGTGGGCGGCATTGAACCAATCCATCGCCGCCATCTTTCCTTCCACAAATGCCCTCATTCAATCGAAGAGCCAAGGTCCCACGAACCTATTCAATTTTTGGGATCATAACCAAGAATGGCAGGGGGATTGGAAACTTGAACTGGGATTGACCGACGGGGAGTTTGGGCGTGTTCAAAGTGCCACGATGCAAGGAAATGTTTCTCGTGCTGCAAACACAAACTCGAGTGATTGGGACAGTTGGACGAAAGCATTTGGGTTGCGATATTTTCAAGCCACCGGATCGGGACGTGCGGAGCTGGCGACGGCGGGGAAGTTCGACATCCAAAATGTCAGTTTCAACGCCGATTGGAAACCACCCGTCCTGACGCTGCATTCCCTTCGCTCGACCCTTAAACAAGGCGTCATTCAAGCCCAGGCAAAGCTGGACCTTCGTGATCGCCTCATTCACGCAGGAGGAAATGCAGCTCCATATCTCGCGGGTTGGTTTGGATTATTCCCACCCGACATACTGGCCAAACTCGAGCCGTTACGGGCGGCAATCCCGCCCCTGGTTCAATTCAAGGCACAGCTTCAACTCCCCCGATGGGATGCACCCGAGGAACAATGGCAACTTCGTCACCTGACCAATCTCACCGTCAGCGCGAACCTTTCCGCCACCAACCTCGGATACGGGCAATTCAATCTCCCCAGCCTCAAGGCGGTGGCCCTTTACACCAATCAACACCTCCAGATTCCACTGTTTGAATTACTCACCCACAATGGGGCTTTACGAGGTTCCGGTCAGTTGGATCCAAAAACTCGGGAGTATCAACTCAACCTCCAGAGCCGATTCGATCCTAAAGCCTTGATCCCACTTCTCCCATCGGAAGCAGAATCAGGGATAAAATTCGTGGAGTTTCGAGAGCCTCCCTGGATCGATGCGGCGGTGCGTGGAAATCTCTCGCAATGGAATGGAATCCAAGCCCAGGGCACGGTTCGCGTGACCAATTTTATGGCTCGTGGGGAATCTATTGGAGATTTTTTTACGCTCTTTAACTACACCAATCAGCATATCCTTTTGACCCAACTCGTGTGCCACCGAACCCAAAGCGAGGTGATGACCGCTCCCAGTGTCGGGGTCGATCTTCGAGACAACACCTTGTATATTACCAACGGGTTTAGTACGGCGGATCCTTACGTCATTACTCGTATCATCGGCCCCCTCACCGCAGCCGCGATCGCCCGCTACCAATTCGCCACCCCGCCAGCGGTGAATATCAACGGTAAAGTTCCCTACACAGATATCCATGGCACCGATCTTTATTTCGACGTGGACGGCGGGGACTTCAGATACTGGAGGTTCCATACGCCGAAAATAACCGGCAATGTCCATTGGCAGGGAGATCGATTATGGATCACAAATGTTCACGCTCCTTTTTACGGAGGAAAACTTACTTGGCAGGGAGAGTTCACTTTTTTTCCAAATGATGAAGCGGATTACTCGTTTCTTGGAATCACGGAGAACATGAATCTCTCTGCCATCCTCAGAGACATCGCTCCCAGTACGAGCCCCATTGAGGGCACGGTTAACGGAACCATGCACATCACGTCCGCCAACACCGTCTCGATCAGCACATGGAAAGGGAATGGCCAGATGGAAATGAGGGATGGATTCCTTTGGTCGATTCCTGTTTTTGGTTCCTTGTCAGAATTGATAGACTCTCTCTCCCCCGGTCTTGGAAAACCGCGCATCTCGTCGGGAACCGCGACCTACACCATTGATCAAGCCTCCGTTCAAACCAAGGATATGGAGGTTCGTGCCCCGACCTTCCGCCTGAAATACATTGGGAAAGTAGGATTTGATGGAGCCCTCGATGCCCGCGCCGAGCTCGAACCCCTGCGCGACACCCCGATAGTCGGCAAGGTATTTTCATTGGCCTTCTGGCCGTTGGCCAAGGTGTTTCAAACACGCGTATCGGGAACGATCGAAGCCCCGAAAACCGAGCCGGTTCATATCCCGAAGTTTCTTTTGGCTCCCTTTCGACCGGTTCAAACGTTGAAGGAATTACTGCCGTAAATCGAAGGCACCCTTCAAGCATTCCCGACCGTTAGGCGGAGGGTTTGCAGCAAAGTTTTTTCCAAGCGATAACCCCAACAACCGCCGAAATCACCGCACAGACCAAGTAGGGAGTCTGCGGATGCCGGTCGAGAAGTAATGTGGCAAACGGCGGTGCGATAATTCTCGCCAAACTCCCCGCACTTTGGGCAACCCCCAGAGCCGCCCCTTGTTCGGTGGAGGGAGTTAGAATCGAAAGCAGCCCGAAGGTTGGAGGTCGGTTGATTCCAGAACCTGTCGCAAAAATCGCGAGCCCAATGAGTATGGCAGGCAGCGTGGTGGCGAATGGGAGCATCGCCAAACCTCCGGCGGTAACGAAAAGGCTTATCGCAATCAGTTTGCGTTCCCCCAAACGCTTGACGAGTTTTCCGATCGCACCCCCTTGGATGATGGCCGCAAGAACCCCGCAGTAAGCAAGGAAGTAACCAATGGCCTCCACGTTGTATCCCAGTTCACGAACGAGAAAAATTCCGAACGTTATTTCAAAAGCGGCAAAACAAAATGTGGCGAAAAAATAGGAGACGATCAAAAAACCCACCGTGGGTTTGCGTAGAAAAAAACTCCACTCATCCAGTTGGGCTCTTTTGGCGGCGGCCTCGCTGCTTGGTTTGAGGCTTTCCCTCAAGATGAAGTAACCGAGCACAAAGTTTGCAGCACACAAGGATGCGGCCACCCACCCGGGACCGGACAACCCGAGATGTTTGGTGCTCAACGCTCCCAGAACCGGACCCACAATAAAACCTAATCCGAATGCCATGCCGATCAGGCCCATGCTTTTGGATCGTTTCTCCGGAGGACTAATGTCTGCAATATACGCCGAAGCCACCGATAGGTTGGCACCCGCGATACCTGCAAAAATCCGCGATGTCAGCAGAACCCACAACGCCGCCGAGCCTGTCATCGTCGAGGCATACGCGAACATCGCATACGCCAACGCTGCTCCTGCATTGCTGATCAACAGAACGGGGCGTCGCCCAATTTTATCTGATAAGCGTCCCCACGCGGGCGCGAACACAAATTGCATCAAGGAGAACGATGCGGAAATGGCTCCGATCATCCATCCGGTGGCACCAAAATCTTTGATGTATAAAGGCAGCAGCGGGATCACGATCCCGAACCCGATGAGATCGATAAAAACGCTGAGGAATACAATCAACAAGGAGGGTTTCTTCATTCAAAAATCAGTCGTGTCTCGATTGTCTGTCAGGGCAGTGGCTCCACATCACCGGCGCAGCTTAGTGGAGTGGCAATGCGAGTCAAGGGAACGACTGCCCTTTGCGAGCAGCAAAACCTCGGGTGGAACCACGACATCCAACCACCACCCCTTACAACGCAGGTTGCAATAAAGCAGGCGAGGCAAGTGCATAACGGAAAATCGGTCAGGTGGGCGAAGTGAATCGATGGGTGGGTTGAGGTTTCCTTGGTCGAAAATGTTCCAAGTGCTCCAAACGTACAAAAAGGTGTGGCACCATTTCTCCCGCCAATCGCAATGCCTGGGTCACCGCTTCGTGGAGCAATTCTGGTGCCGCTTCAGCCCGCAGATTGATGATGAGTTGTCCGCTTTCGACCGGCTCGGAAATTTCCGAGGCCAGCTCCGGCACCCAATCATTACGCACGAGATTGATGACCCCTAACTCTCCCAATCCGAACTCTGGCGAGAGAGTCATTTTAAGATGCGCGATCTCGGCCCTGTTTCCTGAGAGAACGCACTGGATTTCTGTGGCCAATAATTTGAGAAAGTGATTTCCATCAAAGCCCTTCCGAGAAGCGGTTTGAACCGTGGCATTCAACCAGCCCATCAATGCCTCACCTTCGGCGTAAACTTCGTAATCCACCTCCATCGCCTTCCCTGACCCTTGCACGGATCCTTCGAGAAACTCAATCCAAGCGTCCAAACCTTTGTTCAATCGTGCGGAAATTTCGATCAGGTCCGTTCGCGGAAATTGTTCTCGCAAGGCTTGCTTCAAGCGGGACATGCGTTCGGTGGAAATCAATTCGGACTTATTGATCACGATCAAATCAGCCTCTTCGAGTTGCTTGCGGTAAATATACGCAACCTTTTCGCTGAATTTCGTGCCTTCCTCCAATCCAAAAACTCGCGCTGCCCTTATGGGATCGACCAAAACACTCAAGGGAGCCACGCTGAAGTCCGCTCCATACATGCGCCGCAGGGGATAGGAAACCGTGGCCACCAGATCGGTGCAACTCCCCACGGGCTCCGCGATAAAAACATCCGGTTGTGTCGAAGCGGTAAGACGCCCTGCCGCTTCGGTCAAGGAGTTGAACCGACAGCAAAAACAGCCGCCCAGAATTTCCTCGGTTGAAAATCCCTTAGCTCGCAACGTGGTCGTATCGACCAGCTCGGAGCCTAGATCGTTCGTGATCAATCCCACCCTCCGTCCTTGAGACACGAGGTGAGTGGCGAGCCGTGAGATGGCGGTGGTTTTACCCGCCCCTAGGAACCCGCCGATCATAATATACCGTGCCGGCCGGGGGGTGCCGGTCGGAGGCGATTGACTGTCCAACTCTGTCTTACTCGGGTCGATCATCTGCTTTCTGTTTCTCTATTATGTTGTCGATCGTCTTATCCAAAAGCTGCCGGTAGGATTCGACATCCAAACATCAAGGGTCAGGACTACCCTCTACCATGTAAAGCCATCCTGCGCCATAGCAGTCTTTGCTTATGAGGGCTATTTTTTCACGCAACCCCGGATTCAATCCCCGGAAAACGCCATCCGCGATGCCGTAAATATCCGATAGGGCCTTGAACTCCTCGACCCAGCCAAGAATCTGACCTGATTGCACCGGAACTCCTTTGCCAAGCACGCTGGGTCGTGAAGCTAGCCCGACTTTCGCTACTGAACCCTCATTTTAACTATTTTCGAGGTTGCGTTGGTTGAATTCCTTAGGAATTTGCCAAAATCCATACCAAATTTCCGTTTGGTGCAGACCCTGACCCTTCCCGACAAACCGCCCATTCTGGTAATGTT